>NZ_NFIE01000010.1:0-90248 GCF_002161605.1 [Collinsella] massiliensis
CCGGCAAGGCCCGGGAGGGACCCTTCAAAGCATTCGGTATCCGGTTCTCAAGGTGCTGGTTCCGATAGATCCGGGAATGAGAAAAGCTAGCCTTCAGGTCTTGACTTCATATAGCTGGTCTCCCTTCGTCGCTGCACCCGCACGCGCCGCCGCGTCCGGCCCCGTATCTGGTTTTCCCAAGGGGCGTCCGCGGCCGCCGGCGCGCGCGTGGTACCCTAACACCCGGTACGAGATTACCACGCGAGGAACGGATGCCTATGGATCAGTCCCTGTTCACCTATGACATCATCGCTGAAGATCCGCGCACGCACGCGCGCGCGGGCGTGCTGCATACGCCGCATGGCGACATCGGGACCCCCATCTTCATGCCCGTGGGCACGCGCGCCACGGTGAAGGGCATCCCGTGGGAGACGGTGCGCGACCTGGGGGCGCAGATCGTGCTCTCGAACACCTACCACCTCGCCATGCGTCCCGGCGCGGACCTCATCGCCGAGCTGGGCGGCCTGCACGAGTTCATGAACTGGCACGGCCCCATCCTCACGGATTCCGGCGGCTTCCAGGTGTTCAGCCACTCGGATGCCGTGAAGCTCACGAACGAGGGCGTGCGCTTCATCGCCACGGACTACGACGGCAGCCATGTGTTCTGGACGCCCGAGGACAACATGGCCATCGCGCAGAAGCTCGGCAGCGACATCTGCATGCAGCTCGACCAGTGCATCGGCTACCCCGTGGAACGGCGCGACGTCGAGCGCTCGACCGACCTCTCGAGCCGCTGGGCGGAGCGCTGCTACAAGGCACACACCCGCCCCGACCAGGCGCTCTTCGGCATCGTGCAGGGCGGCATGCATATGGATCTGCGCGTGAAGAGCCTGCAGCGCCTCGAGGACATGGGCGATTTCCCCGGGTACGGCATCGGCGGCTACTCAGTGGGCGAGAGCCACGAGGTCATGTTCGAGACGCTCGAGCCGCTCGCGGCCGAGTACATGCCGCGCACCAAGCCGCGCTACCTCATGGGCGTGGGCAACCCCACCACGCTCGTGCGCGGCGTGGCCTGCGGCATCGACATGTTCGACTGCGTGCTGCCCACGCGCACCGGCCGCATGGGCACGGCGTTCTCGAGCGAGGGGCGGCTGAACTTCCGCAACGCCCGCTTCGCGCGCGACCCGCGGCCCGTCGACGAGCACTGCACCTGCCCGGTGTGCACGGGCGGCTACACCCGCGCGCACATCCGCCACATGGTGGCGCAGAAGGAGATGCTCGGCGGCATCCTGCTCTCGATGCACAACATCTACTACCTGCTCGACCTCATGCGCCGCGCGCGCCAGGCCATCATCGAGGGGCGCTACAAGGCGTTCGTGCGCGACTGGATGGATTCGCCCGCGGCGGCGGACTACTAGGGGCCTCCCGCGCCCATGCGGGAGGAAGGAGGACGGCGATGAGCGACGATACCGTGCGCGGGCACTGCCCGGTCGATGGCATCCCCGATGACGAGCGGGGCTACGAGGGCGAGCGCGCGCACCAGCGCGGACCCGTGATCATGCGCGGGTCCATGATGCCGAGCGACACCGTGATGGGCAACCTCCTCGCACCCGAGGCGTCCACCGACTGGCTGCACATGGATCCCTGGCGCGTCCTGCGCATCCAGGCGGAGTTCGTGGACGGCTTCGGGGCGCTCGCCGAGGTGGGGCCGGCGGTCGTGGTGTTCGGCTCGGCGCGCACCCCGCGCGATGACGCGCGCTACGCCCAAGCGCGCGAGGTGGGGCGCCGCCTGGCGCAGGCGGGCGTGGCGACCATCACGGGCGGCGGCCCGGGCATCATGGAGGCGGCGAACCGCGGCGCGGCGGAATGCGGCGGCACCTCGGTGGGGCTCGGGATCGAGCTTCCCTACGAGGACGGGCTCAACAGGTGGGTCAACCTGGGGATGTCGTTTCGCTACTTCTTCGTGCGCAAGACGATGTTCGTGAAGTACTCCCAGGGCGCCATCGTGTTCCCCGGCGGCTTCGGAACGCTCGACGAGCTGTTCGAGCTGCTCACGCTCGTGCAGACGCATAAGGTCACGCGCACGCCGGTCGTGCTTATGGACCGCGCGTACTGGAGCGGGCTCTTCAGCTGGATCGAAGGGACGCTGCGTGCGGAGAACATGATCTCCGAGCTCGACCCCGAGCTCGTCCACATCACCGACGACGTGTCCGAGGCGGTTGCCATCGCCACGAGCGCCATCGGGGCGTAGGCGGCGCTACCCGGGGCGCGTCGGCACCCGGTTGCGCGCTCGCGATCCCGTGCGCTCAAGGCCGTGCGCCGCGCGCGGTTTGCGGGTATCCTTAAAGGGTGTTTGGCCGGCTTCAGACGCTGAAGGTGATGACATGGAGCGCAGGAACGATCGCCGCGCGCGCGGCGGGCAGGGAAACGGCGGAAACCGCGGGGGCGGTCGCGAGAACCCGCGGCGCGAGGCGCGGCGAGTGGCTGCTGAGCAGCATACGGACGAGGTCGCCACGCGGCTCGCGAAGGATATCGCCCGCTCGCTCGAGGGCGTGGTGCGCTACGAGGGCGCGCCGAAGACCGAGGTCGCCGAGGCCTGCGTCCCTGCGGTGACGGTCGAGGCGACCGACGCCGTCGCGGCTATCCTCGAGCACGGCCGCGGGTACGCCCAGTTCTGCGATCTCGCCGTGCTCGACTTCGCCTCGTTCGTGAACCCGGGCGGCGGCTACATCCGCGGCGGGCTCGCGCAGGAAGAGGCGCTCTGCACCGAGTCGTACCTGTACAACGTCCTCAACGAGCAGCGCGATTGGTACGGGGAGAACCGCCGTCGCAACATCAACTGCGAGCTGTACCGCGACCGTGCGCTCATGGTGCCCGCCGTGCGCTTTGAGCGCGGCAAGATGCACGCGTACGCGGACGTCATCGTGGCGGCGGCGCCCAATGCCCAGCGTGCCCGCGCGGACTACCATGTGGCCGAGGACACGCTCGCGGCCGCCATGCGCGACCGCATCCGCTTCGTCCTCTCGATCATCGACGCGCTCGGTAGGGAGAAGGCCGTGCTCGGCGCGTACGGCTGCGGCGTCTTCGGCTGGGATGCCGAGCAGGTCGCCGAGCTCTTCCGCGAGGAGCTCGCGAGCGGCGTCCACGGCGTGAAGGAGGTCGTGTTCGCTATTCCGCGCACGCGCTACGACGACAACCTCGCGAAGTTCGAGCACGCGTTTAGCGCGTTCCCCGAGGCGCCCGCCACGTCCTATGCCGAGGCCGCGCGCGAGGCCGCGGCTCGTGCTGCCGCCGAGGAGTCGGCGCGCGAGGCGCAGGCGGACGACGACGAGGACGAGGACGACTGGCGCAAGTACCTGTAAGCGCACCCGCCTGGGACGGGCGGCGCTTGCCACCGAGTCATGGGTCTTGGCCGTCGCGCTCGCAACCGGCATGAAAAAGCGACCGGAGCGGGATGACGGGCATCTCGCTCCGGTCGCTTCGGTTACGCGGGTTTGGTGACGGGCACGCGCCGCGCGGGCTGGATCAGCGCTCGATGCGCTTGATCATCACGCCCTCGACGATGAGGGTCGCGCCCGCCACGATGAGGTAGGCGGCGATGAGGTAGGTGAGCACCACGCCCGTGAAGAGCGGCGTGAACGCGAGGATGACGCCGAGGATGATGTTCACGATGCCCATGACCGTGCCGGCGGACGACCCCTCAAGCTCGTAGTAGCGCATGCTGTGCGCGAAGGAGAGGCGCTCGATGCCGGTCATGATGAGCAGGAAGGCCAGCAAGAGGCCGAGCGTGGTGGCGGTGAACACCGTCGGCAGCGCCAGGAACAGCACGCCGAGCAGGGCGTTCAGGATGCCTGCCGCGAGCGTGGCGCCGTTGCGGAAGAACGCGGGCGTCTGAACGTAGCCGATGATGTCGGATACGCCGCGGATGATGAGCACGGCGGCGATGAAGCCCTGGATGAAGGCATACATGCCCAGCGGCGCGGCGGCGCTCGCGATGCCCAAGATGACGAGCAGGACGCCCAAGACGATCATCCAGATCTTCGCGCTGCCGATCCTGCGATTCCATAGGTTTACATATTCGTTCACGTAATCGTGATCCGGATCGAAGTGCTGCATGACTCCTCCTAACGAAAAAGCCTCCCATCCGTGAGTCGGTCGGGAGGCACGTTGTTACTACTCTTCTACCCGGATTACCGGCCGATAATCAAGAATGCTGTTCGTTTAGTCGCAAATAGCGATATGAGCATGCATACTGCCACATTTCACCGCGGCGTGCTGGCCGCGTGCTGGCCGCCTGCCGATCGGCGGTAGAATGGGGCGACGGGCCGGGAAGGGAGCTTCGCGATGCATATCTATATCAACCGCTTGAGCGCGCGCGAGCGCTCGCAGCTCCTCGAGCGCCGCTTCACGCACGAAGAGCTCGCCGAGCTCCATGCGGCGCTGCTGCGCGGTCAGCGAGCGCGCCGTCGCACCCTGCGCATCCTCGCCGTCGCGGTGCCCCTCGGGTGCCTGGCGCTCATCGGGCTCATGGTCTCGCGGGCAGGCTTGACGCCAGCCGTCCTCATCGCCGGCGTCGCCGTGCTCCTCATGGTCGCGCTCGCGCTCGCGGCGGCGTGGTTCGCGGCCATCGGTCTCTACGCGCGCCAGTTCAACGATGCGATCGACGAGGGATATCCCGAGCTCCTGGGCCGTCTGCACCTCTGATGATAAAATGGTGTCAGTCACCTTTTTATCATCAGATCTGCCACATGTGATCGACCGGGCCGGAGCCGTGCCCGAGGTCGAGCCCCGCGGCGAGTGCGCCGGTGAGGTATTCCTTAGCCTGGTTGATGGCATCGGGGAGCGTCCTGCCCTGGGCGAGGCCGCAGGCGATGGCCGAGGACAGCGTGCAGCCCGTGCCGTGGGTGTTTTCCGTCTCGACGCGCGTGTGGCGGAACCACGTGATGCGCGGCTCGTCGTCGGCGTTCGCCACGGGCTCTGCCAGCACGTCGTTGGCGTCGTTGACGTTGTGGCCGCCCTTCACGAGGGCGGCGCAGCCGAAGCGGCGGACGAGGTCTTGGGCGATGAGCGCCTGGTGGCGGCTCGATTCGATGGCGCGCCCGGCGAGCGCCTCCGCCTCCATGATGTTCGGCGTGATGACGGTGGCGATGGGCAACAGGCGCGCGGTGAGCGCCTCGATTGCGCCCTCGTCGATGAGGCGCGCGCCGGACGTCGCGACCATCACGGGGTCGACGATGATGTTCCGCGCACCCCAGTGCTCGAGGCGCTCGGCGATGGTCTCGATGATGGCGGCGGAGGACACCATGCCGATCTTCACCGCCGCCGGCGGGATGTCCTCGAACACGGCGTCGATCTCCTGGGCGACGAACTCCGGCGTGGCCTCGAGCACCGCGCGCACACCCGTCGTGTTCTGCGCGGTGAGCGCCGTGATGGCGGTCTCGGCGAAGAGGTGGTGCGCCGCGATGGTCTTGATGTCCGCCTGGATGCCCGCGCCGCCGCTCGAGTCCGACCCAGCGATAGACAGCACGGCGGGGATGGTCTTTACCTGCATAAACAATAACCTCGCTTCCAAAGCGTGGGGATGATCTGCCGCCCCGCCCCCTCACCGTATCATCCCGTGCTCAAACAGCGCTGCGCGAACTGCGCGCGGAACGATACGGTGAGGGGGCGGGGCGACATCACCTGCTCTCGTACCCATTTCAAGCAGGTTGACCATCCAAAACAAAGAATGGTTGCAACCCTTCCATCTCTCCGCACCTTGGGTGATCGGTGGGAGCGGCACCGCGCTCGACCTGGCCGCGGAGAGGGGTGATGCTGTGGGGGCCGGGTCGGCAATACCGTCCCGCGCGCAGTTCGCGCAGCGCTGTCTGAGCACGGGATGGTATGGCCGACCCGGCCCCCGCCTGGCGCCGTTACTCCGCGTCCAGGTCGATCGTGGTGCCCTCGAACACCTTGTTCACCGTGCGTACCGCGCACATCTTGCCGCACATGGTGCACGTGCCCTCGGTGGATGCGGGCGATGCCTCGTAGCGGGCGCGGGCGGTATCGGCGTCGAGCGCGTAGTTCCACATCTCGTCCCACGCGAGGCGGCGGCGCGCGTCGCCCATGCGGTCGTCCACGTCGCGCGCATGCGGCACGCCCTTGGCGATGTCGGCCGCGTGCGCGGCGATCTTCGTGGCAATGAGGCCCTCGCGCACGTCGTCGGCGTCGGGCAGGCAGAGGTGCTCGGCCGGCGTCACGTAGCACAGGAAGTCCGCGCCGGCGCTCGCGGAGATGGCGCCGCCGATGGCCGCGGTGATGTGGTCGTAGCCCACGCCGATATCCGTGACGAGGGGCCCGAGCACGTAGTAGGGCGCGCCATGGCACAGGCGCTTCTCGAGCTCCACGTTGGCGGCGATCTCGTTGATGGCCATATGGCCGGGGCCTTCGATCATCACCTGCACGCCGGCGTCCCAGGCACGCTTCGCGAGCTTGCCGAGCTCGATCATCTCAGCGGTCTCGACGGCGTCGTTCGCGTCGAAGAGGCAGCCCGGGCGGCACGAATCGCCGAGGGAGATCGTCACGTCGTACTCGTGGCAGATCTTCAGGATCTCGTCGTAGTACTCGTAGAAGGGGTTCTCGTTGCCCGTGACCTCCATCCAGCCGAAGAGGAGCGACCCGCCGCGGCTCACGATGTTCATGAGGCGGCCGGTCTCCTTGAAGGTCTTGACGACGCTCTTGTTGATGCCGCAATGGATGGTGAGGAAGTCCACGCCGTCCTCTGCGTGGGCGCGCGTGACCTCCAGTAGGTCGTCGACGGTGAGCTTCACGAGGGGTTTCTCCATGTAGCCGATCGCGTCGTACATGGGCACGGTGCCCACCATGAGCGGGGTCTTCTTCACGAGCTCCTGGCGGAAGAAGCGCGTCTTGCCGGAGTTCGAGAGGTCCATGATGGCGTCGGCGCCCAGGCGCTCGGCCGTGGCGACCTTCTCCCATTCCACATCGGCGTCCGCGACGTCGCCCGAGATGCCCAGGTTCACGTTGACCTTCGTGGAGAGGCCCGCGCCCACGCCCGCGGGCTTGAGGCCGGCCGCGAGGTGCCGCACGTTGGCCGGGATGGCGATGCGCCCGGCGGCGACGCCCGCGCGGATGAACTCCGGGTCACGGTGCTCGCGCTCGGCGACGGCGCGCATGGCCGGCGTGATGACGCCCGCGCGCGCGAAGTCGATCTGCGTGATGCACGGGCTGCCGTCCGGGCGGGTGGGGGTGCCGGCGGCCTGTGCGGTCGCGGTGTCGGCGTTGTTTGTGGCTGGGTTCTGCGGTGCATCCATGATGCGGCTCCCTTCGTTGGCATTACCCATGTCAGGTTCTGCGGGTCGGGGCGGGCGCGCCCCCTCTCAGCCTGCCGTTTCCCGCAAGCTCCCCGATATGTCCCCGCTCGCGGGGCGATGCGCCGCGCAAGCGTTGGCGACATTATACGCGGGTGGGGGGGAGGCGACCAACCTCCGCACCTACCGATAAACCGAATAATTCAACCGTTCAGAAAAAAACTTGAATTATTTGACTTATTGGCAGGAAACTATGGCATGATAGCGTCGAAGGCCTTCGCATCAACAATCCTGATAGATTGAGAGGTGGGTTGATGATCGTCCATTATCGCATTGACAGCAGGGTCGTGCATGGTCAGACGACCACGAAAATCACCAAGGAGCATCCGGTCGATGGCGTGATTATCGTCGACGATGAGATCGCCGGCGATACGTTCATGCAGACGGTATTCAAAAGCGCGCTCGGTTCGACGCGTCTGCTTGCGTTCACGGAAGAGCGAGCACTGGTGAAACTTCCCGAAGCCGAGCAGTCGAAGAAGCGCTATCTCGTCGTGTTCAAGACCACGCGCGCTGCACGCGATCTCGTTGAGCAGGGCTATGCGTTCAGCGGTGTGCTCAACGTGGGGCCGCAACCCAATGTTCCCGGGGCGACGCTCATAGAGAAGATGCTGTATCTCACGCCCGAGCAGATCGAGGACTTGAATGTCCTTGAATCGCACGGGACCGATCTCATCATCAATCCGGCATTTACCACGCCGAACCTCACGTGGGCAAATGCCAAGTCGAAAGCGGGTGTGCATTCATGACATACTTCATCCAGGTACTACTCGTCGCGATTCTGTATTACCTGACCGATACGTTCGCTTCGTTTGGCGGCATGGTGTTTGGCCGCTATACCTGCCAGCGTCCCTTGGTGGGCGGCCTGCTCGTGGGACTGATTTTCGGTGACCTTCAAAAGGGCCTTGAGCTGGGGGTTGCATTCCAGCTTGCATATATGGGCGCTTTTGCCGTGGGCGGCGCCGTGACCATCGACGTCGGCGTCGTGTCGTACCCCATCATGGCGCTCTCCATCATCAACGGCCTTGATACCGGTACTGCGCTCGCGCTTGCCGCGCCCGTTTCGGTGCTCACCGCAAACCTCGTGCATGTGATGCGCGCGTTCAACACGTTCTGCACCAGCATCGTGCACAAAGGGATTGAACAGACCAACTATCGAACCATCTTCATGGGCAACGTGGTTCTTCCCCAGCTGTTCCTTATCGCGAAGAACTTCTTCGTTGTGTTCATCCTTCTCTATCTGGGCGCCGATGCCGTCAATGGGCTTTTGGCCGTCATTCCCGAGAACGTGCTCCACGCCCTTGGCCTGCTGGGAAACACGCTTCCCGCTGTCGGTATGGCGATTCTGCTCAAGTTCAACATCTCCGGTAACTGGATGTTCATCTTCTTCGTGCTCGGTTTCATGATGATGTCCGTCATGGGCATGAGCTTCATTGCGATCGGTATCGTTGCCGCTGCGATCGCGTTCTTCTACTACCTCATTGAAAAGAACGATCAACCCCAGGTCGCAGCCGCTTCTGCGGCTGCTGACGATGATGAGGAGCTGTAACATGAGCGATCAGATCATCCAGGAGACGACCTCTAAGCACGCGGAGCCGCTTTCGAAGAAGGAACTCAACGCGCTGTTCTGGCGTTATCAGCTGCAGTACCTGTACTGCTGCAACCTTGAGAACTGGCATGGCAATTGCTATGCGTACGACATGATTCCCCTGTACAAGAAATACTATGACGCTGAGGGCCAGAAGCAGGGCATGCTTCGCGTGATCGACTTCATCAACACGGAGCAGACCACGGCGAGCGTGCTGTGGGGCATCCTCGTGGGTATGGAGGAGCAGAAGGCACTCGGCGCGGATGTGGGCGACGACATGATCCGTACGGTGAAGTCCTCGCTCATGGGGCCGCTTGCCGGCATCGGCGACAGCCTCATCCAGGCGACGGTGCTTCCGCTGCTCACGACCATCGCCATCTCGCTCACGGGAACCGGCCCGTATAGCCCGCTCGGCGTGATCGCGTTTATCGTGGCGACGCCCATCCTGCTGTGGGTCTATGCACGCTTCCTGTTCAACAAGGGCTATGAGCTTGGCAAGGACGCCATCACCATGCTCATGGGTTCGGCAATCGAGAAGATCAAAGTTGCGGTGCAGCTCTTCGGCATCGTGATCATTGGCGCGCTCTCGGCGAGCTACGTGAAGCTCACCACGCCGCTTTCGTTCGCCGCTTCCGCCGATGCCGACCCTGTTGTGGTGCAAGAGGTCATCGACGGCGTGTTCCCGAACATCTTGAGCTTGCTGCTCGTCGTGGGCTGCTGGTACCTGGTCTCCAAGAAGGGCGTATCGGTTACCAAGATGATCTTCGGTCTCATGGCAGCCGTCCTCGTGCTCGGCCTCGCGGGAATTCTGTAAGGGGGTCTCATGAAGCGGATATACCATATCGAGCCCATGTATAAATCGTTCATCTGGGCAGGGCGGAAGCTCATAGACCGTTTCGGCATCGATACCGACCTGCCCAATGTGGGGACTATCTATTGCGTCATCGCGCTGCCCGGCGAGCTGGATAACATCGTGCGAGAGACCGGCGAGCCCCTCTCGGCGTTCTATGCGTCGAATCGTGAGCTTTTCGCCTGCTCTGACGAGGTCTTCCCCGTGCGCATGACCATCACCTGCAACGAGGGCTTCCAGTCCTATCAGCTCCACCCCGACGATGCCTATGCGCTTGCGCACGAAGGATGTCGTGGAAAGGTGTCGGGTGCGGTGACGCTTGATGACGAGGGGCATGTCGGTACCTGGCTTTTCGGTCACAAGGTCGCTTCGCTCGAGGAGTTCAAGGATTGCGTGGAGCGGCGCGACTGGAATCGTCTGTTCGACACCCTTACGGTGCACGACGGTGATTTCGTCCACACGCCGGCAGGCGTCATCCATGGCGGGAACGGTGCAGGCGCGGTCTCGGCGACGTTCGGGACGAACGGGGACATCACGTATCGGTTCTTCGACAATGATCGCGACGATCCTACCCGTCCGCTTGCCCTTGACGATGTCTATGCCTGCGTGCACTTCCCGGAGGTTCCGTTCCGCGCGGAGCCACCGCATCCGGTGCAGGTACCGGGCATGAAGCTCATCACCTACCACGATGTGGACGGCGAGTACGTCGCCCTGCGCATGAAGGTTGAAGGGGAAACGTCGTTTGGATACGACTCGTTTCTGTTCATCACCTGCGTGGCGGGCGCGGGCAGCGTCGGTGGCACGCCGATCGGCTTGGGGGAGACGCTGCTCGTTCCAGCTGGCTTCGGTTCGTTCGAGCTGCAGGGTGACATGGACTGCATCGCGATCTCCTACCATGCGAAGGAGGCGTGACCCATGGAGCCGGAACGCGTGGTGATCGTGGGCGCGGGCCAGACCGGACGCGGCATGTTCGGTGCCCTCTTCTATAAGGAGGGCTGCTACGAGCTGACCTTTGCCGACACCGATGCAGCGCTCGTGCGCGGCTTGCGCGAGCAGGGGCATTACACGGTCGAGGAGAAGGATCTGCTTACGGGCTCCGTCGAACACGTGCGCGTGGACGGATTCTCGTGCGTGGACGTGGCTGATCGCGACGCCTACCTCGATGCGCTGGCTCGGGCGACGTACATCGCGGTGGCGGTGTTTCCCAAGTCGTTCGATGACGTTGCCCGCGATCTTGCCGAAATGGTGCGCGTCCGGAAGGCGCGCGGTGTGGAAGATGTGGCAGCCGTCATACTGGGCGGGAACTTCGTGGGGCTCCACGAGTATTTCCAGCGCGCTATCGAGGCGCAGCTCAACGAGGACGAGCGTGCGTACGCCCGCACGTACGTGGCGCTTGCCACCTCGAAAGCGAATCGGAAGGTGGTTCATGCGGGCACGGGGGCGGAGCGGTTCGCGCTCACCGGCGACAACAAGTCCGTGCTACCCGTGGAGGATTGCCTGCCCTTTGAGGCGGGGCATCGCCTTCCCTCGTTCTTCCACATCGATCCGGATGTCGAGCTCAGCATGATCGAGAAGATCTGGAGCGAGAACCTCATCCATTGCTCGCTGGGATTCATGGGCGCGTGCGCCGGATACACGACGGTCAACGAGGCGATCGAGGACGCGCGCATCGGCGCCCTTGCGCTCTATGCGTGGTTTGAAGGCAGGCGCGCGCTTGAAGCGGCGTACGGTATTCCCGTGCCGGACGAGGCTGCCATCAAGACCATGATGGAGAAATTCGACACGCCCTATTTCCACGACCGTATCGCGCGAATCGTTCGACAGCCGATTCGCAAGCTCAAGAAAGGCGATCGATTCCTGGGTCCGGCTTTGCTCTGCATCGAGCAAGGTATCACCCCGTATTTCATCTTGCGCGCAGCAGCACATGGCTTCTGCTACGAAGACGCCGCTGAGCCGCAATCGGTGGAGATGGCGCGCCTGGTGCGCGAGCTCGGTATCGATGAGGCGGTGCGCGCGGTGACCGAACTCAACCCGTGCGAGCCCCGCGAGCGGTTGGCGCTCGAGATGCTCGCGGACGCGGTGCGTGAGGTTTCGTGTCCGCGCCGGGTGCCCGAGGTGTTCTCTCGGGTGCTGGGATAGGATGCCGCGAAGGCGCCCCGCGCGTAGCGTGCACGGGGCGCCTTCATATCCGGTAGAACGTTATTCATCTGCGCCAGCCGATTGTATTTCGTGTACGGAGCCCGATTCAGATATAGTGGAGCCATCACGTTCCCACCCCTCAGCGAGGCACACGATGTTCTCAACTAAAGTAAACAGTCTCTACACCAAGCTCACGATGACCGAGAAAAAGATCGCGGACTACCTCATCATCAACGGTGCTGATGTGGGCGGAATGACCTCATATGATCTCGCGGAGCGTTTGGGAATCGGGCAAGCGACCGTAGTCCGCTTCTCAAAGAAGCTCGGGTATCGCATGTTTGGCGAGATGATCGATGATGCGAAGAATTCGGTGGGGGAGTCTACCTCGGAAATCATCGAATCGGATACGCCTTCTGACATCTTGGAAAAGCTGGAAAAGCGTACATGCGACATCATCCAGTCCATTCGCCAGAGCAATGACGCGGAGTGTTTCGCGCGTGCTGCCAAGTTGATCGACGGCGCGCGCAACATCGTTTGCTACGGATATACGACGAGCAATCTTTTCGCGTCGTACCTTTGCGAGCTGCTTATCGAGATCGGCAAGGGAGCATTGTGCGAAAGCAATGCCATTCTTACCAAGCGACGCGTGTTCCAGCTCGATTCCGAACGAGATGTGGTCATCATCGTGTCGAAGTCCGGCGAGAAGTCGGAATCGGTCGGCATCGCGGAATATGCGAAAAGCCGCGGAATTCCCGTCATCGCGATATCGAACGCCGGGAAGAGCCCGCTCGTCGAGATTGCGGATGTGCACATCAAGGTGCTCGAGATCAGCGATCGCTCTGTTCCGTCCGCTTCGATGGGGACGGATGCCGGGGTCATTTATGCGGCCGAGGTGCTCGCTGCATGCGTGTTCCAGTGCAACCAGAAGGTGTATCGCCGGCAGTACGGTAACAACATCGTCGCCGCGTTCTCGGAGCGAAAATAGGGTTTGGACGGGGCTGGATAACGCGGGGCGGGCTTCTGTTTTGCTGAAGCCGACTACTTGGGTTGCCCTGTAGCTGGACTTGATCGTGACGCAGTAGGAGAGGCTCCGATTCCGCACAGGGACGCGGCCTTCCCTATATGCCCTTGCGAGGTTTGGGGCATTGGCATTCTATCTGGTAATCAGACCTCCATCGTCGAACGGAGCCCTCCTCTGCCATCTCCTTCTCCTTTCCTAGGTTGGTCTGCGCCCTTCCCCGGGCGAGATAGGCGGGCCTTTTGCTCATGTCCGGGTGATAGGGAGAAGCTATCGATGGTGTCGCTCGGAGCCTCGGCATGAAAAAGCCGCCCGGAGGCGACTTGTCGTGGCATGCTTGGGCGTTTTGGAGCCAGGTCAGATGAACTCGACTTCCTCACCCGTGAAGTCGTGCTCGCCGCCGATGGCGATGACATCCCTTCCTGCGTCCATAACCATGAACGGCTTGAACTCGACGCCCCCCACGGTCATCTTGTGCCAGTCTGTCAGCGGGATGTTCTCGGTCAGTTTGAGGATGGTCATGTTGCGAACCGTCCAGCTGTTCTTAACCTTCAACTATTCCCGCCCCCTTCAGTTCCTGCAGGTAGCCCTCGAGCGCCTTCTTGGTCTGCTCGGTCTCGCTCTCAAGGATTGTATACCGCTTGGCCATGCTTATCAGGCACAGCTGCGCATCCCATTCTGTTTTGGAGCAGCGGCATTCTGGCTGGTAATCAAACGGAAAGGCCAGCCATAGTTGACGCTAGTGGGAGGGAGATCGCGGGCAATCGTAGGGTGGGATGCGGTCGTGGCCGTAAACCTGGAAACGGGCAGAACCATATCGGCATGTCGGGCAGGGAGGTGGGAGAGGAGAAAGTTTGGCGCTGACCGAGGGGCAGAGTGATTAACTGAATCGGTTCGGCCTCACGACAGGCTTGGGGATTGGCGAAAGTCGGCCTTGTTGTCTCACGCTTCCTCGATGCTCGCGATCTCATTCATCTCGATGCACGTGATCGGGTACTTCCAGCCGGTGATGTCGATGCTCTCCGGCTCGTCGGGGTCGTCTGCCTCGGTGGTCTTGCCGTAGAACCTTCCGCGCACTACCTCCCCGTCGGTGCAGGTTATCTTGACCTCCTTGCCGAACAGGTGCTCTATGTCGGCTACCCTAAGCATCTTCCATCTCCTCATATACCTCGAACGGCACGATGTGCGTTTCGCGCTTCGAGTAGTGGATCTTGAATCCCCTGGTCAAGGCTTCGGATCTGTCCTTGTTGACAATATACCCGACAGTCCGATTCGCGCAGCGCACGTCCCGCCCGTTCCAAGAGTTATCGCGCCGTGCCCTTTCTGGCATACCGTGGACTATTCTGGAACAGCGGAATTTTGCTTGCAATCAAACCGATCGAGTGCGTATATCGCATGCAGCCGAGTGCACGAACGGATTGTGGCCTACTGGCGAACAGCTACGAGGCCGTTCCTTACAAGGCGCTGTTCCCATCGCGCGCGTCATCGGCATCGTAGGCGGCGAGAAAGCTCTGGGTCATCGCCTGGAGGGGTTCGAGGTCGTTCTCGATGACGCTCCATGCAACCTCGCGGTTAAGGTTGAAGTACTCGTGCGCGAAGCGGTTTCTCATGCCGCGGATCTGCGTCCAGGGGATGTCGGGGTAGCTGCTCTGCGTTTCGAACGACAGGTTGGACGCCTCTTCTAGGATGCGGTACATGTCTATGAAAAGCAGGTCCGCCAGCGCTTCCTCTTCGAACGTCTCGGGGGAGAGCACGGTGCGTTCATCGAGGTGAAACGCTTCGAGGCGTCGGTGGAGGTCGTCGATGAGCCGATCGATCTCTTTGACTCTTAGCACGTCATTGGGCATCGCGGTCATAGATGAGCACCTTATCCCTCTCTATCTCCGATTTGAGGATGCCGTCGCGGTAGTTCCAATGCCCGTCGACGACGAGGTCGATTCGCCCGCCTGTAGCAGTTTCGAGGAGCTCGATCGTCTCTAGGTATTGACGAGCGGGCGCAGGGTGGTCGAGGTCGAGCACGGCAAAGAAGTCAAAGTCGCTTGACGCAGTATCGGCTCCGCGGGCGCGCGACCCGAACAGGTAGAGCTGCTTGATCGCGGGGTTTTTCGCGCACGCAGCCCGGAGGCGCGGAAGCGCTTGCATCGTCCCCTCCGACAACGCGGGCTGGGGCACCCTTTCGGCCATATCGATCGCGGCCGCATTCATCATGCCCTTGGCACCTCCGATCCGCATGCGAGGCATATCGGTCGTCTCAACCATTCTATCATCGGCGCGCCCTCGCGCCGGCACGCTCTCGGGCGAGGTTTGGGTAGTGGATGCGTGGTCGGCAGTTCTCTTGGCTGCGAGGAAAAGGGCGGATGCGTATCGCTCGGCTGGCGGTTACAGCTATATCGTTCGGGCTTTTCATCGGAAAAGGAAAGCAGCCGCCTTCGGATAACCGACAGCGGCCACTCTCCACGCTGAAAACGTGACGAAAAGGAGCGGCCGAACCGGTGACGCGGTGGCCGTCAACTTTGCATAATAGCACAGAAAGGGGTAAACCGCCCCCGACGCATCGCCTTGCAGTGACGACGATCCAGCGGCGGAGCCTGCGCAGCCACCGCAGCGAATACGAAACCGTGATAACGGGAACCCCTCTAGTGAATTGATCCTGAAAAAGCCATCGGCATCCCAACGGGCGAGGGGGCATGTGCCTGGAACCGTCGCAAAATCCACGCGTCTGATACAAGCATTCGGCGGCGCACGCTCGGCGGCGCCCCATCGATAGGAGGAACGATGTCGCTCATAGCCAACATCATCTGGATCATCTTCGGCGGGCTCGCCACCGCGGTCGCGTGGTGCTTCGCCGGCTGCATCCTCTGCATCACGGTCATCGGCATCCCGCTTGGGCTGCAGGCGTTCAAGATGGCCCGGCTCACGCTCGCTCCGTTCGGCGTGGACATCGCCTACGGGGGAGGCGCGGCGTCGACCATCGCCAACGTCGTGTGGCTCGTGCTGTGCGGCGCGTGGATGGCGCTCGCGTACCTCATCCTCGGCTGCCTGTACTGCATCACCATCATCGGCATCCCCATCGGCCTCCAGCTCTTCAAGATGGCGCAGCTCTCGCTCCTGCCGTTCGGCGCTGAGGTCATCCCGCGGTAGGTCGCGCTGCGCCCGCCGCGCCGCTCGCCCGAGTCACCCGCCCGTGCTGTGCTCCGGCCGCGCCCGCACCGTCGTCGCCCCGCGGTCGTTCCGTGTACTTACCGTTGCTTGATGCGTTTCGCGCAGCGTGATGGCACAATGGTTCGTCGGAAGAACGACGTGAGGACGAAGGAGAGCGCCATGGCAATCGCCGAAGAGCTGTATCCGCAGGAGGGGAGCATCGCCGGGGCGGCCCCGGGCGGCATCCCGGAGGTCGAGGAGCGCATCGCGCGCCGCATCGCTTTCTTCGAGGAGCATGCGCCCATCGAGGTCGAGGTTCCCGCGGCGATGGGCCCGGCGGGGCGCGAGACCTACGGTTGGATCGATTTCGGCCACCTGCCGAACACGCGCGACCTGGGCGGTTTGGCAGCTGCCGAGGGCTCGCGGGTGAAGCCCAAGCTGCTGCTGCGCTCCGGCGCGCTCGGCTTCGGCAGCGACGCCGACCTCAACCGCCTGCGCGACGAGTACCACCTGGGGCTCGTCGTCGACCTGCGCAACGTCGAGGAGCTCATCGAGATCCCCGACCCCATGGACGCCTTCCCGGGCGCACGCTACGTGCACGCCGACATCCTCGCGCGCAGCGCCGAGGGCATCACGCAGGAGAAGGCGACGCGCGAGAAGATCGCGCGCGAGCGGCGCGAGTTCGAGCGCTCCATGCGCGACGACACCGACGACAGCATGGAGGTCATGTACCGCTACCTGCTCATGAGCGCGTCGGGCATGCTCGGCTACCGCGCGCTTCTGCGCTCGATCATCGAGTTCCCCGAGGGCGCGGCGCTGTGGCACTGCTCCGTGGGACGCGACCGCTGCGGCCTCGCCTCGGCGCTCATGGAGACGGTGCTCGGCGTGGACTGGGAGGACATCGAGGCGGATTACCTCGCGACGAACATCTTCGCGACGAACGAGCAGTCCTTCAGCTACCCGGCCGTCATCCGCGCGCTGCGCGCCGCCCGCGACGCCGCGACCGAGCGCTACGGCAGCCTCATGGGCTACATCAACGAGGCGCTCGAGGTCACGCCGGCCGAGGTCGAGCTGCTGCGCGAGCGCTATCTGGCGTAATCGGGGGCTTGCGGGCTCCGCTTGAGGCCTCAAAGGCGCCTGCGGGGCACGTTCGAGCGTCGAAACCGAACGGAATGGGCGAGTACCCGAGTAGACCGCCTCAAGGGGTCAACAAAACCTCAGGTGGCAGGAGGTCGGGTCAACCCGCTACTCGGCCTCATGCCAATTCCATTCGGATTCGACGCTCGAACTTGTTCCGGGCGCGCTCACGCCGCGCTGTCGTTGCGTATAAAGGTGAGCGTCCGCTCCGTCGCGCCCGTCTTGAGCCTGCGTTCTCGGTCGAATTCGGGGGCGTGGCGGTAGCCGACGTCGAACTGAGCGAGGTCGCGGGCATGCTCGATGCGCTGCTCCGCCATCCAGCGCACCATGGAGCCGCGGGCGATCTTGCTCGCCGTGGCGCGCTGCACGGGCTTGCCGCCACGCAGCTCCTCGCCGAAGATGCAGGTGATGACCTGCGTGGTGGATGCCGTGTGAGGGAGCACCGCCTTGGCGTACTCGACGCTCGCGAGGTTCACGATGACGGCGGGCTCGAACGCTGTGTCAGCGCATCCTGTCGCGTCGCCCTCGATCACACGCGCGATGCGGTCGCCCCAAAACGCATAGAGGTCGCGCGCCCCTTCTACCGCGAGCTTCGCGCCCATCTCGAGGCGGTAGGGCTCGACGGCGTCGAACGGCCGGACGCAGCCATAGAAGCCCGAAAGGATCCAGAGGTGCTCCTCGAGCCATGCGAGGGCATCCAGGTCGAGCACCTCGGGCGCGAGGCTCTGGTACTGGATGCCGATGTACGAGAACGCGGCGGGCGAGACCGCGCGCGCGATGCCCGGCTCCTCGAGCTGCGCCGCATCCCTGACGGGCACGAACGCGTGCAGGCGTTCGACGTTCTGGGCGAGGAGCTTGTCGTTCACGCGCCAGAGCTCCTTGAGGCCGTCTGTGCCGTGCGCGCGCTCGATGGCGAGCAATGCCTGGTACAGGCGCTCCGTCGCGTCGGGGAAGGGCGGGATGCCGCGCGGCGAGAACGAGTCGCGCGCGACGCGCATCTGTTTGGCGGGGGAGATGATGACGTGCAGCATGGCGCCCTCTCAAGCCGAGACGATGTACCAGGTAACAGTACCCCAGGGGCACCCTTGCATGACGCGATGTAAAAATACCCCTGGGGTTATTTTACATACCCAATGACTCATCCCGGCGGGATGGAACTGTTTCCATGGCAGCGACCGCTCGCCGAATGGTGAACGGTGAGCGGTGACACGTCTTCCGCGAACGGTATTTTTGGAAACGTTTCATTCCATTGTTTTCCAAGCATGGAATAATGGAACCAGAAGAAATTGGAAACGTTTCCAATTTCGGATGACAACGTGAGGAGGAAGTCATCATGCTTAATCGTCGTCAATTCATTACGGCGGGGCTCGGTGCTACGGCGGGTGTTGCTGCCGTCGCGGCGACTGGCTGCTCGGGCGGCTCCAACGAGAACGCTTCCGGTAGCGGCTCCGACAAGGCGTCCGGTAAGGTCTACTACCTCAACTTCAAGCCTGAGCAGGATGTGCAGTGGCAGGAGCTCGCCACGATCTACACCGAGGAGACCGGCGTGCCCGTGACCGTCCTCACCGCTGCCTCCGGCCAGTACGAGACCACGCTCAAGTCCGAGATGGCCAAGACCGATGCCCCCACGCTCTTCCAGGTCAACGGACCGGTCGGCCTGGCTAACTGGGTCGATTACTGCTACGACCTCGATGACACGGACATCATGGGCCAGCTCACCAAGGAGGACTACGCCCTGAAGGGCGATGACGACAAGACGAAGGGCATCGCCTACGTCATCGAGTCCTACGGCCTCATCTACAACAAGGACCTGCTCGAGCAGGCCGGCTATAGCGCGGACGACATCAAGAACTTCGAAGACCTCAAGAAGGTCGCCGAGGACATCACCTCCCGCAAGGACGAGCTCGGCTTCAGCGCGTTCGGCTCCGCCGGCATGGACTCCAGCTCCGACTGGCGCTTCAAGACCCACCTGGCGAACCTGCCCATCTACTATGAGTACAAGGCCGACGGCATCGATACCACCGACGCCATCAAGGGCACCTACCTGCCGCAGTACCGCCAGATCTGGGACCTCTACATCAACAACGCCACCTGCGAGCCCACGCTTCTCTCCACGAAGACCGCCGACGACGCCACCGCCGAGTTCAACACCGGCCAGTGCGTGTTCTATCAGAACGGCACGTGGGAGTACGCGAACATCGTCACCGACGGGAGCAACGTCACCGATGACAACATCGGCCTGCTGCCCATCTACATCGGCGTCGAGGGCGAAGAGGACCAGGGCATCTGCACGGGCTCCGAGAACTACTGGTGCGTGAACAAGAACGCCTCCGAGGAGGACATCCAGGCGACGCTCGACTTCATCAACTGGTGCGTCACGTCCGACACCGGTGTCCAGGCAATGTGCGGCGCCGACGGCGCCATGCCGTCCGGCGAGGCCGGCATGGGCTTCGTGATCCCGTTCGAGAAGAACCTGCCCTCCGATAACGTGCTGAACCAGCTCGCCGACGAGATCAACGCCGACAAGACCCCGGTGAAGTGGTGCTTCTCCACCATGCCGTCCGAGGAGTGGAAGAACGGCGTGGGCTCCGCGCTCACCACGTACGCCGCCGACCAGTCCGACAGCAACTGGGAGGCCGTGCAGTCCGCGTTCGTCCAGGGTTGGGCTGACGAGGCCGCTGCCTCCAAGGCGTAAACGCGCATCGTCCGGTGGGGCGCGGCCCCGCTAGGCACCTGAACTTTCGGCCGGCGGGCGGGGCCAACCCGCTCGTCGGCCTCGTTGTTTGCAAAGGAGGTCAACGTGGAGAAAACGATCAAGAAATACTGGCCGATCTTCCTGGTGCCCACGCTCGCGGCATTCGTCATCGGCTTCATCGTGCCGTTCATCATGGGCGTGTGGCTGTCGTTCTGCGACTTCACCACCGTCACCGACGCGGAGTTCATCGGGCTCGATAACTATATCCGAGCGTTCGATGACACCATGTTCCAGCACTCTTTCTGGTTCACGGCGCTCTTCGCGATCGTCTCGCTTCTGGTGATCAACGTCATCGCGTTCGCGCTGGCGCTCGCGCTCACCCAGAAGATGCGCGGGACGAACCTGTTCCGCACCATCTTCTTCATGCCGAACCTCATCGGCGGCATCGTGCTCGGCTACATCTGGCAGCTCATCTTCAACGGCATCCTCGCCCAGTACAGCCAGGCCATCAACCTGAACGAGTGGTACGGCTTCGCCGGCCTCGTCATCCTGGTCTCGTGGCAGCAGATCGGCTACATGATGATCATCTACATCGCCGGGCTCCAGTCCATCCCCACCGATGTGCTCGAGGCGGCCGAGGTCGACGGCGCGGGCCCGTGGCAGCGCCTGAAGAGCGTCATCATCCCCATGATGATGCCCTCGATCACCATCTGCACGTTCCTGTCCATCACCAACGGCTTCAAGCTGTTCGACCAGAACCTCTCGCTCACGGCCGGCGAGCCCTCGAAGCTCTCCGAGCTCCTGGCGCTCAACATCTACAACACCTTCTACGGCCGCGTGGGCTGGGAGGGCGTCGGCCAGGCCAAGGCCGTGATCTTCTGCCTCGTGGTCGTGGCGATCGGCCTCATCCAGCTGCGCGTTACGCGCTCGAGGGAGGTGCAGCAGTAAATGAAGCGGAAGAAGATCTTGAGCACGATCGGCACGGTGTTCTTCACCATCCTGTGCTTCATCTGGGTGCTGCCCGTGCTCATCGTCCTCATGGATTCGTTCAAGAGCCGCACGTTCATCAGCCTCGAGCCGTTCGCGTTCCCCACGGACCAGACGTTCGTGGGACTTGAGAACTACGTGCAGGCCATCGATTACTACGGCTTCCTCGACGCCGTGGGCTGGACGGTGTTCATCACCGTGGGCTCGGTGTTCGTGATCCTGCTGTGCTGCTCGATGTGCGCCTGGTTCATCACGCGCGTGGCGAACCGCTTCACGCGCGGCGTGTACCTGCTGTGCGTGCTCTCCATGGTCGTGCCCTTCCAGATGGTCATGTTCACGCTCTCGCTCGTGGCCGACCGCCTGGGCCTCTCCACGCCTTGGGGCATCATCATCGTGTACCTGGGCTTCGGCGCGGGTCTCGCGGTCTTCATGTTCTGCGGCTTCGTGAAGTCCATCCCCATCGAGATCGAGGAGGCGGCGCTCATCGACGGGTGCTCGCCCATCCGCACGTTCTTCAGCGTGGTGCTCCCCATCATGAAGCCCACCTACATCTCGGTGGGCATCCTGCAGACCATGTGGATCTGGAACGACTTCCTGCTGCCCTACCTGGTGCTCGACACCACGAAGTACAAGACGATCTCCATCGTGGTCCAGTTCATGAAGGGGTCGTACGGCCGCGTGGACATGGGCGCCATCATGGCGGCGCTCATCATGGCGGTCATCCCCGTCGTGATCTTCTACCTGCTGTGCCAGAAGCACATCATCAAGGGCGTCGCCGCGGGCGCCGTCAAGGGCTAGGCGCATCATGGATATCCGCGACATCGCACGGCTTTCGGGCTACAGCCTGGGGACGGTCTCGCGCGTGCTCAACGGTCACCCCAACGTGAGCGAGCGCGCGCGGGAGCGGGTGCTCGCGGTGGTGGAAGAGGTGGGCTACGAGCCCAACTCGAACGCGCGCTACCTGAAGATGCAGTCGCACCTCTCCGTCGCCATCTTCGTCAAGGGATCGCGGAACATGCTGTTCGCCGACATCCTCGAGCGGGTGCAGGCGCTTCTGCGCGAGGCGGGCGAGCAGCCGGACGTGGTCTATCTGGGGGAGGACGACAACGAGGTCGTGCACGCGGTGCGCTACGAGCGCCTGCGCCACCCGAAGGGCATCGTCTTTCTGGGCGGCGACCCGGCCTACTTCAAGGCGGGGTTCCAGCGCATCGAGGTGCCGGCGGTGCTCGTCACGAACACCGCGGCGGGCTTGGGGTTCAAGAACCTGTCGAGCGTGTCGACGAACGACGTCGCCGCCGCACGCGACGTGATCGAGCACCTCTATGCCCGCGGGCACCGCAGGATCGGGATCATCGGCGGCGAGCGCTCGCTGTCCCAGGTGGGCGGTCGGCGCCTGCATGGCGCGGAGGAGGCCCTGCGCGCGCATGGGATCGAGTTCGACTACGAGCGCGATTTCGAGCCGTGCCATTTCGCGATGGAGGACGGCTACGACGCGGCGGTGCGCCTCATCATGCGCTCGCGCGACCTCACGGCGATCTTCGCCCTGGGCGACGCCATCGCCATCGGCGCGATGCGCGCGGTGTTCGACATGGGGCTCCGGATCCCGGACGACATCTCGATCGCCGGGTACGACGGCCTTTCCGCCGGGCAGTTCTGCGTGCCGCGCCTGACCACGATCCGGCAGGACACGCGGCAGCTCGCCTCGCGGAGCGTGGACGCGCTTTTGGCGGCGCTCGGCGGCGAGGAGCAGCCGGTGCGCGAGATGGTTCCCTACCAGCTGCTCAACCGCGAGAGCGTGTGCACGCGGGAGCGGGAACCGGTTCGGGTCGCATGACCCTAAAGGCGCGGGCGCGCGGTCTGGAGCGGGTGGTTCGCCCGCCCGCCGCGCGGGCTCGCGGAGGACGCGGCCGCTGCGCGGTCGCATGAGAGGAGGAGACATGAGAAGCGCCGGCATCCTGATGCCCGTGACCGCGCTGCCTTCGCCCTGGGGTGTGGGCACGCTCGGCACCGAGGCGCGCTCCTTCATAGATTTCCTCGCCGATGCCGGGCAATCGATTTGGCAGCTGCTGCCGATCGGCCCCACGAGCTTCGGCGATTCGCCCTACCAGTCGCCCTCGACGTTCGCGGGCAACCCCTATCTCATCGATCTTGACGACCTGTGCGCCGAGGGGCTCCTCGAGCGCGACGAGTACGCCGGGATCAGCTGGGGGGACGACCCCTCGCAGGTGGACTACGGCGCGCTCTACCGGGAGCGCTACGGGGTCCTGCGCTGCGCGGTGCGGCGCCTTCTGGCGACGAGGCGCGACGACTTCGATGCGTTCTGCGCGCGCGAGCGCGCATGGCTCGACGACTACGCGCTCTTCATGGCCATCAAGGACGCGGGCGGCGGTGCGGCGCTCTCCGCGTGGGACGAGCCGCTGCGCATGCGCGAGCCCGAGGCGCTCGAGCGCGCCGCGCGCGAGCTCGCGGGCGAGGTCGCGTTCTGGAAGGCGGTGCAGTGCCTCTTCTTCGAGCAGTGGGGGAGGCTTCGCGCCTACGCGCACGACCGCGGCATCCGGCTCATGGGCGACATGCCCATCTACGTGGCCGAGGACAGCGCGGACCTCTGGGCGCATCCGGATCAGTTCCAGCTGGACGAGGAGCTGCGTCCCACCGAGGTCGCCGGTTGCCCGCCCGACGGGTTCTCGGCTACCGGGCAGCTCTGGGGAAACCCGCTGTTCGCCTGGGACCGCATGGAGGCGGACGGCTTCCCGTGGTGGATCGGGCGCATCCGGTTCCAGCTGGGGCTCTACGACATCCTGCGCATCGACCACTTCCGCGGCTTCGATTCGTACTTCGCCATCCCGGCGGGGGCGGAGACGGCGGCGGGCGGGCGCTGGCGCCCCGGCCCGGGCAAGGCGCTCTTCGACGCGATCGAGCGCGAGCTGGGCGCATGCCCCATCGTGGCCGAGGACCTGGGCTTCCTCACGCCGTCGGTCTACGAGCTGCTGGAGTACACGGGCTGCCCCGGCATGAAGGTGCTGCAGTTCGCCTTCGACAGCCGCGACGGCGGGGGCAGGGTCTACCAGCCGCATGCCTACACGCGCCACTGCGTGGCATATGTGGGCACGCACGACAACGACACCGCCCTCGGCTGGCTCGAGTCGGCCGACCCGGCGGACGTGGCGCTCGCCCGCGAGTACCTGCACCTCGACCCTGAGGAAGGGGAGGGGTGGGGCATGATGCGCGCCATATGGTCCAGCGTGGCCGACACGGCGATCGCCATGATGCCCGATGTGCTCGGGCTCGGGGGCGAGGCGCGCATCAACACGCCCTCGACGCTCGGTGGCAACTGGTGCTGGCGCGCGCTCCCGGGGTATACGACCCCCGAGCTCGCGCAGCGCCTGCACCGGCAGATGGAGCTCTACGAGCGGCTTCCGGAACGCCGGTAGCCGAGGCGCGGCTGCGCCCGCGCGGCACGTGAGGAAGAACGAGGACATACGGTCTTTGAGGAGGAACAGACCATGGCAGAAGTGAACCTGAAGCACATCGAGAAGGTGTATCCCCATGCGGGCGGCAAGCGCCACGCGCCCAAGAAGCACGATGGCGGCAAGAAGGGGCCGAACCTCAAGGTGACGGACGAGGGCGTCATCGCTGTCGAGGACTTCAACCTCGATATCGCCGACCGCGAGTTCGTGGTGCTCGTCGGGCCTTCGGGCTGCGGCAAGTCCACCACCCTGCGCATGGTCGCCGGCCTGGAGGAGATCACCCGCGGCGAGCTCTACATCGACGGCAAGCTCATGAACGACGTGGCGCCCAAGGACCGCGACATCGCCATGGTCTTCCAGAACTACGCGCTCTACCCGCACATGTCCGTTCGCGACAACATGGCCTTCCCCCTGAAGCTCCGCAAGATGTCCAAGGAGGACCGCTACGCGAAGGTCGAGCAGGCGGCGAAGATCCTCGGCATCACCCAGTACCTCGACCGCAAGCCCAAGGAGCTCTCCGGCGGCCAGCGCCAGCGCGTGGCTATCGGCCGCGCCATCGTGCGCGAGCCCAAGGTGCTCCTCATGGACGAGCCGCTTTCGAACCTCGACGCGAAGCTGCGCAACCAGATGCGCGCCGAGATCATCAAGCTGCGCGAGCGCATCAACACGACCTTCATGTACGTGACGCACGACCAGACCGAGGCCATGACGCTCGGCGACCGCATCGTGGTCATGAAGGACGGCATGGTGCAGCAGATCGGCACCCCGCAGGAGGTCTACAGCCACCCCGCGAACCTCTTCGTGGCCGGTTTCATCGGCATGCCGCAGATGAACTTCTACGACGCCGAGCTCGAGCGCGACGGCAGCTCGTACAAGGTGCGCATCGGTGACGCCGTCATCACGCCGTCGGAGAAGAAGCAGGCCGCGCTCGCCGCGAAGGGCGTGGAGTCGCAGCCCATCACGCTCGGCGTGCGCCCCGAGGACATCTCGCTGCTCGAGGAGGGCGAGAACGTGCTCACCGGCACCGTCGACGTGACCGAGATGATGGGCAGCTCCATCAACCTGCATGTGAACGTGTACGGCCACGACAGCATCATCGTCGCGCAGACCACGAGCCTCGAGGGCAGGCCGCTCATCCTGAACCCCGGCGAGCAGATCGCGTTCTCCTTCGGTGGCGGCGCGCTGCACTTCTTCAGCAAGGAGACCGAGGAGAACCTCGAGTAGCGCGGGCGCTTCGGCGCGCTGGCCTTGGTGTCCCGGGTGCGCGGGCAACGCGCGCCCGTTCCTTCCTCCGTGCAGGGAGGCCCTGTTCGCGGCGATGCCCGCGGGCGGGGCCTCCCGCCATATGCAGGGGTTGTTTGCGCGGTCTCGCCGATTCGCGGGGTGCCGGGGAGGTTCGATGTAGAAAAACCCCTGGGGTTATTTTGCGTAGTGCTCGATGCACATGCCGATGAATTCGCGCATCTCGGCGCGGAAATCGATTTCGGGGCGCGGTCGGCCGATCTGCTCGAGGGCCTGGGCGATGAGTGGGTTCTTCCAGCAGCCGCTCACGAGCCCCGTGGCGTGGTAGTACACGGCGAGCAGCAGGTGCTCGACGTCGCGCGGCTCGATGTCGAGGATGCGGGGCAAGCGCTCTGCCATGGCATCGACGTATCGGTAGTAGCCCTGCTTGAAGTCGGCGAGGCGCTCGACCGTCACGTTCGTCTCGATGATGGTGGAAAGCAGGTCGCCCAGGCGAAAGTATTCCTGGTGCGCGTTGGCGATGCCCGCCCAGACCTCCGCGACCGTGGCGGCCGAGAAGCCACAGCCCTCGGGCAGGGCGGCGAAGAGCGCGTCGAAGTACTCCGCGCAGGTGTCGCCCGCGAGGAGCAGGAAGATCTCCTCCTTGGTGCTCACGTACTTATAGAGGTTCGCGCGCGACCAGCCGAGCTCGTCGGCGATCGTGGTGAGCGTGATCTCGTGATACGGCCGCGTGTCGAACTGGTGCCGCGCGACGGCCTTTACCTCAGCCAGGCGCTGGGCCTTCTGCTCGTCACTGCGGGCGCGAATGAATTCCGACATGTCCTTCCACCTTTCCGGATAGCCTGCACTATACCAGAAGTAACGGCATGCAGGAAAATCTCTATGTAGATAACGTTAAGAAAATAAAATACTTTACAAGTAACGTTGCGTTTCTTATATTAAGCAGTGTCAAGTAACGCAACGTTGCTTATTCGTCTGGAAGACCGCCCGGCGAGCTGCCGCGCGGCGGCGGGCGGATGGCATGGGGAGGAGACCGACCATGAAGAAGAACCTGGGTTCGATGCTCGCGCTGTACCCGCTGCCCGCCACGCTCGTGGGCGCCATGGTGGACGGCAAGCCCACCTGGCTCGAGGTGGCGCACGTGGGCATCATCGGTCACGACCGCATCATGGTGAGCAGCATGAAGAGCCACTTCACCAACCAGGGCATCCGCGCGACGGGCGGGCTCACGGTGAGCCTCGTGGACGAGGCGCTCCTGCCGCGCGTGGCCTATGTGGGCGCGCACTCCGGCAAGAAGGTGGACAAGTCCGGCGTCTTCGCGTGGGAGGCGGCGAAGAACGGCGCGCCGGTGCCGGTGGACGCCCCGCTCACGCTCGTCTGCAACGTCGAGGACATCTACGAGACCGAGACGTTCGACAACTTCATCTGCTCGATCGCGGCAACCCTCGTGGATGAGGACAAGCTCGACGACGCGGGCAAGCCCGACTACGAGAAGCTCGCGCCCGTGCTCTTCGAGTTCCCCACGTACTCCTACCTGGCGTGCGGCAAGAAGCTCGGGCCGTGCCTCTCGTTCAAGGACGCGTACCAGCCCGAGGCGTAGCGCCTGCGCGCCCCCTCCGGTGCGCGTGCAATTATCGGCACGATCCATTCGGTCGAAAGGACAGACCATGCTCGGCAACTTCACGTATCAGAACCCCACCAAGCTCATCTTCGGAGCGGACGCCATGGACATGCTCGTCGACGAGCTCAAGCAGTACGGCCCGGTGGTGCAGCTCGTGTACGGCGGCGGCTCCATCAAGCGAAACGGCATCTACGACCAGGTGATGGCCGCGCTCGAGGCCGCCGGCAAGACCGTCGTGGAGGACGGCGGCGTCATGCCGAACCCCACGGTCGAGAAGCTCTACGAGGGCGTGAAGATCGCTCGCGAGAACCACGTGGACTTCATTCTCGCGGTGGGCGGCGGCTCGTGCATCGACTACGCCAAGGGCGTGGCCGTCTCGGTGAACCTGCCCGAGGACGTCGATCCCTGGCAGAAGTACTGGGTCGACTTCGATGAGCCCACCTGCCCGGTCGTCCCTGTGGGATCCGTCCTCACCATGGTGGGCACCGGTTCCGAGATGAACTGCGGATCGGTCATCACCAACCACGAGGCGAAGATGAAGGTGGGGCACGTCTTCGCGAACCCTGACGTGTTCCCCAAGTTCGCGGTGCTCAACCCCGAGTTCACCTACACCCTGCCGAGGTACCAGATGGTCGCCGGCATCTTCGACATCATGAACCACATCACCGAGCAGTACTTCTCGGGTGAGGACGACAACACGAGCGACTACCTCTCCGAGGGCCTCATGCGCTCGCTCGTGCATGCGAGCCGCATCGCCGTCGAGAACCCGGAGGACTACGAGGCGCGCTCGAACATCATGTGGTGCGCTACCTGGGCGCTCAACACGCTCGTGGCCTGCGGCAAGACCACGGACTGGGAGGTGCACATGCTCGGCCAGGCCGTGGGAGCCCACACCGACGCCACGCACGGCATGACGCTCGCCGCGGTGGCGCTGCCGTACTACCGCCTCGTCATGCCCTACGGGCTGGCGAAGTTCGCGCGCTTCGCGACCGCCGTGTGGGGCGTCGAGGCGGCGGGGAAGACCGAGGAGGAGCTCGCCGCCGCCGGCCTCGACGCCATGGAGGCCTGGATGCGCGAGATCGGCTGCGTGATGAGCATCTCCGAGCTCGGCGCCACCGAGGACATGCTCGAGGCGCTTGCCGATAGCACGCTCGTCATGGAGGGCGGCTACCACGCGCTCACGCGCGACGAGATCATCCGGGTGTTCGAGGAAAGTCTGAAGGCGGAGTAGCCGGGGCGCGCGGGTGCCGTGCCATGAGGGGGACGGGTTCCTGCCAAACCGGCGTTCCTCGAATTCCCCGCGTATCGGCACCTCACGACGGGCGACGTGCTGGCTCCGCGCCTGAGTTGCAAGAAGGCTGAGCAGCTCAAGGCATGAGCCAAGCGCATGTTCATGCAAGACACCAGGCGGCGCGGCGGGTTCGCACTGCCGAACGAGAAAGGAATGACGCGATGAGCGAAATCACGTACCCCACGGTGGCGCTCGGTGCCTGGGCCTGGGGCAATGACGGCACCTTTGGCGGCGGGCTGTCGCCCGAGGACGTGCGGCCGGTCTTCGACGCGGCGCGCACCCATGGCCTCAACCTTTGGGACACAGCCTACGCCTACGGCATGGGCACCTCCGAGCGCACGCTCGCCGGCTTCCTCGCCGACCTTCCGCGCGAGAGCTATCTCGTGTCCGATAAGTTCACGCCGCAATGCGCCGACCCCGACTCCAAGACGCCGGTGGCCGACATGATCACCCGGCAGCTCGAGCTCATGGGGCTCGACCGCTTCGATATTTACTGGATCCACAACCCGGTGGGCGCCCCGCGCTACACCGAAGAGATGGCTCGCTACTTCGAGGGCAGCGACGACGCGCCGGTGATCGGCGTGTCTAATCACAACCTCGCCGAGATTCGCCAGGCGGACGAGATCCTGCGCGCGCACGGCCTGCGTCTGGGAGCCGTCCAGAACCACTACAGTCTCATCAACCGCTCGTCGGAGACCTCGGGAATCCTGGACTGGTGCCGCGAGCACGATGCTGCGTTCTTCGCGTACATGGTGCTCGAGCAGGGTGCGCTCACGGGCAAGTACACCACGGCCAATCCCATGCCGGCCGACTCCACGCGCGGCGAGACCTACAACCCCATCATGGACAAGCTCGAGATCATGAACGCCGAGATCGCCCGCGTGGCCGAGGCACATGGCGTCAAGCCCGCACAGGTGCCCGTGGCGTGGGCCATCGCGAAGGGCACGCTCCCGCTCATCGGCGTGACCAAACCCGGTCAGGTTGACGATGCGGCCGAGGCGGCAAAGGTCGAGCTCTCGGCGGACGAGGTCGCCGGGCTGGAGCGCGTGGCGGATTCCCTCGGCCTCGACGTGATTCGCTTCTGGGAAAAGGTGATGGACTAGCCGGATGCGCCCAGGACGATTTTCTCGAGTCCATGGCCGAGGCAGCGAAGGCCGTGAGCGACCACTTCGGCGGGGTCGGCAGCAGCATGTGCTACATGAACGCCATGAATCGGCTCTCGGTGGATTGCGATTGCGACTCCCACCCGGCTGAGCCCGAGATGGTCGATATCGGCATCCTGGCATCGCTAGATCCCGTGGCACTCGATCGCGCCTGCGTCGATTTGGTCTACGCGGCGCCGGACGGCGCGGCGCTCATCGAGCGCACGGAGAGCCGCAACGGGGCGCACGCGCTCGACCACGTCGAGGCGATCGGCTTGGGATCGCAGTCGTACGAGCTGGTTGAAGTCGAAGCCTAGAAACCGGGATTTCAGAGAGCAGGGGAGAGACATGCTGACAAGAAGACAGTTCCTGACCGTTGCTGCAGCCGCCTTGGGAACGGGGCTCGCGGGCTGCTCGAACAACCGGGCAGGGGAGACCGATCAGCCGGCGGGGTCTGCGGAGAACGCCGGAAGCGCGGTGGCGGGCGCCGCGGGTAGCGCCGCCGACGAGGGTGCCACGGCGCCGGCCGGCGGCGTGCTCGTGGCGTATTTCTCGGCCACCGGCAACACCGCCGGCGTCGCGGCCGAGCTCGCCGACCACCTGGGCGCCGATGTGTTCGCGATCACGCCCGCAGAGCCCTATACCGCCGACGACCTCGACTACAACGATAGCGGTAGCCGCACGAGCATTGAGCGCGCCGAGGATGCGCGCCCCGAGCTCGCGCAGGTGGCGCCCGATGCCTTCGAGGCCTATGGCACGGTATTCGTGGGATACCCCATCTGGTGGGGCGACGCGGCATGGCCGGTCAAGACCTTCGTCGAGGGCAACGACTTCTCGGGCAAGACCGTGGTGCCGTTTTGCACCTCGGCCTCCTCGGGCATCGGGGGATCGGGCGACGAGCTCGCTGGGCTCGCGGGGACCGGCACCTGGATCGATGGTGAGCGCTTCGTTGCCGGCGCCTCGGCCGACGAGGTCGCGTCGTGGGCCGACGGCCTCGCGCTCTAGGCGCCGGCGGCCGGGCATTCTGAGGGAAGCGAAGCAGGGCGGGCGAGCCCGCCCCGAGCAAGGAGGGAGATCATGGCAGATTCAACAACGCTCGTCGCGTATTTCTCCGCAAGCGGAGTGACCAAGCGGGTCGCCGCCTCGATCGCGCGCGCCATCGGTGCCGACCTGTTCGAGATCGAGCCCGCGGAGCCCTATACGGCGGCAGACCTCAACTGGAACGATCGCAACAGCCGCAGCTCGCTCGAGGACCGCGACGCGTCCATGCGCCCCGCGGTGGCGCGCGCGGTGGAGGACATGGATGCGTACGACACGGTGCTCGTGGGCTTCCCCATCTGGTGGGGGCACGAGCCGGCCGTGATCGACACGTTCTTCGAGCAGTACGACTTCTCCGGTAAGACCGTGGTGCCCTTCGCGACCTCGGGCGGCTCGGGCATATCCGGTGCCGAGCGCAGCCTCTCCAGTAAGTACCCGAGCATCGCATGGCGGCGCGGTGCGCTCCTGAGCGGCTCCGATGCCGCGGACTGGGCACGTGGGGTCGTGGCGTAGCAGGGGCCGGGCTCGTATGGCGCACAGGGTCGTCGACATCGCCCTCGCCGCCGCGCTCCCGCTCGTGATGGCGACGGCTCTCGTGGAGGATTTCGCGCACGAATGGCTCGGCATCGCCGTGTTCGCGCTCGTGGCGGCTCATCAGGTGCTGAACCGCGCATGGTGGCGCGCGGTGCCCCGCGGCTGCTGGTCCGCGCGGCGCGCCGTCTCGACGGCGGTCGACCTCGGCCTCGTTGCGGGCATGCTCGCGCTCGTGGCGAGCGCCCTCGTCGTCTCGGTGCATGCCTTCTCGTGGCTGTCGGTCATCCCGGGGGCGGGCTGGGCGCGCCCGGCGCATCTGCTGGGTTCGTACTGGGGATACCTGCTCGCCGGGCTGCACGTGGGATTCCATGTCCAGCCGGCGGTCGCGCGGGCTTGGCGCGGCGACGGGCCTGCCCGCTGCGCGGCGGCGGCGCTCTGCGCGCTCGCCCTCGTCGCCGGCGCGTGGGCGTTCACGGTGCTCGATGTCGGCACCTACCTCGCCTACGCATCGCCCTTCGTGTTCGTTGACTTCGATGCGCCGCTAGCGCTGCGCTGGGCGCAATGGCTCGCCGTAGGCGCGCTCTACGCGCTCGCGGGCGCGGGGCCCTGGGCGCTGCTCGGCCGCTTCGGGCGGCGGCGCGCCCTTGGGAAAGGAAGATGATCGCCATGGCAAGCCTGGGACGGGAACCCCGGACGGAGCGCGAGAAGCTCCTCGCGGGGCTCGAGTAAGACTACACGGACCCCGAGATCCAGGGGATGCTCGCCCGCGCACGCGAGCTCTTGGCGGCGTACAACGTCGAGCCGGCGCTCGCGCGCCGCGGCGGGCGCAAGAGAAAGGATGAGGCATATGGCAGCAGGGACGTTCGATCACCTCTTCGAACCCTATACCCTGAAGGGGGTGCAGATCAGGAACCGCCTGGTGGTTCCCGCCATGGGCACCAATCTGGGCAACGAGGACGGCACCGTTTCGCAGCGCCTGATCGACTACTACGCGGCGCGCGCCCGGGGCGGCTTCGGCCTCATCGTGGTCGAGGGCGTCGCGGTCAACCCCACGGGCATGTGCATCCCCAACGAAGGGCATTTCTGGGATGACGCCAACATCCCCGGCATGAGGAAGCTCGTCGACGCCATCCATGCCGAGGGCGCCAAGACCCTTCTGCAGATCCACCACGCGGGCCGTCAGACCAATCCCGCCAACATCGGAGGGCTGCAGCCCATCGCTCCCTCGCGCATCGCCTGCCCGGTAGACAACGTTCTGCCCCGGGAGATTCCCACCGAGGAGGTCTACCGGCTCGTCGAGGATTTCGGCAACGCGGCCCTGCGCGCCAAGAAGGCGGGCTTCGACGGCGTCGATATCCACGGCGCCCACGGCTACCTCATCGCGCAGTTCATGTCGGGGCATGCCAACAAGCGTACCGACGAGTTCGGCGGCACGTTCGAGGGGCGCATGCGCTTCCCGCTCCTCATCGTGCGGTCCGTGCGCGAGAAGTGCGGTGACGACTTCATCATCGGTTTCCGCATGAGCTATGACGAGAAAGTTCCCGGCGGCCGCACGTTGGAGGAGAGCCTCGTGGTGGCGCACCAGCTCGAGGAGGCCGGCGTCGACCTTCTTGACGTGTCGATCATGACGTACGCGAGCACCGAGTACATGAGCGCCAACGGCGCGCTGCCCAACGGCTACAACCAGTTCGCCACCGAGAAGATCCGCTCGAGTGTGGGCATCCCCGTCATCGCGGTGGGCCGCATCACACCGGCCATGGGCGACGACATGCTGCGCACGGGCAAGGCCGATTTCATCGCCATGGGTCGCGGCTCGCTCGCCGAGCCCGCGCTGCCCGCCAAGCTGCGCGAGGGGTGCATCGATGAGGTGGCGCCCTGCATCAGCTGCACCCAGTCGTGCCTGGGCTACATCCTGAGCGATCGAATCTACGCATCGTGCCTGGTCAATCCCGTGACGGGGCACGAGGGCGAGTACGACTTCACCCCGGTGGAGGCCCCCAAGAAGGTGCTCGTGGTGGGCGCGGGCCCCGCCGGCCTCATGGCTGCCAAGACCGCTGCGCAGCGCGGGCACCACGTGGTGCTGTGCGAGCGCTCGGGTGAGTTCGGCGGGCAGTTCCGCCTCGCCGCGGTGCCGCCCACCAAGCACGATATCGCCGGCGCCATCCGCTACTACGTCACCATGTGCAAGAAGTACGGCGTCGACCTGCGCCTCAACACCCCGGTGGACGAGGAGCTCATGCGCTCGCTCGCGCCGGACGCCATCGTGCTCGCCACGGGTAGCGTACCGGCCATGCCGCCTATCGAGGGCATCGACAACGCGTCGTTCCTCTCGGTGGCGGACGTGCTCGACGGCCGCGTGCTGCCCGGCGCCAAGGTGCTCATCGCGGGTGGCGGCATGTCGGGCGTCGAGACGGCCGATTTCCTCTCCGAGCACTTCCGTTCCTGCACGGTGGTGGAGATGCGTCCCGATATCGCGCTCGATGAGGAGTACACGCCGCGCGCGTTCCTCATGAGGCGCCTGGCCGAGAAGGGGGTGCAAGCCATTACGAGCGCGAGGATCACGCGGTTCCACGATGACGGCATCGACTACGAGCAGGATGGAGAGGCAAAGAGCGCCCGCGGATTTGACAACGTTGTCCTCGCCATGGGGATGCGTGCCGACAACCCGCTCGAGACGGCGGCGCGCGCCATCACCGACGAGGTATACGTGGTGGGCGATGCGCGCCATGCGGGCCCGGCGAACAAGGCCACCGAGGAGGGTCTGGCGGCAGGGCTCGCCATCTAGCCGCCCGGGGCGCCGAGGCCGTGCGTCGCGTCGGCGCCCCCCTGGGCACGGTAGCACGCAAGGGGGAATGCAAGATGAGGAAGGTTCTGGTCATCAGCTCGAGTCCGCGCAAAGACGGCAACTCGGATGTGCTCTGCCATGAGTTCGCCGCCGCGGCGCGCGCATCGGGCGCGGCGGCCGAGGAGGTGGCGCTGCGCGACCTCTCGATCGGGCCGTGCCGCGCGTGCTATGGCTGCTGGAGCACGCAGCGGTGCGTGCTCCGCGACGACATGGCGTCGCTGCTCGAGAAGATCGCCGCGGCGGACGTGCTGTGCGTGGCGACGCCCGTGTACTTCGGGCTGCCGTGCGGCCAGCTCAAGGTGATGATCGACCGCCTGCTTCCGTTCTGGCAGGCGCTCGGCGGCAAGGACGTCTACCTCGTCGTGACCGGTCACGACGGCCGGCGCGGCCTCTCGCACGCGGCAGACGACCTGCGCTTGGTGTTCGAGAACCTCGGGGATACCGTGCGCGGCGTGGTGTGGGGCGAGCGCGTGTGGCAAAAGGGCGAGGTCGTGGGCACGGTGGCCGTGGCGGAGGCGCGCCGGCTGGGCGCGCGGGCGGCCCATGTTGCGTAGCGCGCCGTGCTACCGGGCGTCATCTTGGCGGGGCGCGGCGCGATCGGTGGCCGCGCCGCAACGATAGAGGGGTGCATGATGGATACGATTACCTTGAACAACGGTGTCGAGATGCCGCTTGAGGGGCTCGGCGTCTTCCAGGTGACGGATGAAGCCGCGTGCGTCCGTGCGGTTCGCGCGGCGCTCGACGCGGGGTACCGGCTCGTGGATACGGCCGCCTGCTACGGCAACGAGCGCGCCGTGGGCGCCGCGCTCGCCCAAAGCGGGGTGCCGCGCGCGGACGTGTTCCTCACCTCGAAGGTGTGGATCCAGGACGCGGGCTACGAGCGCACCATGGCGTCCTTCGAGCGTACGCTCGAGAACCTCGGGACCGATTACCTGGACCTCTACCTCATCCACATGCCCTACGGCGATTACCACGGCAGCTGGCGGGCCATGGAGGAGCTGGTCCGGGCGGGTCGCGTGCGCGCCATCGGCGTGTGCAACTTTCTGCCGGACCGCCTCGCCGACCTCGTGCTCACGCACGGGGTGGTGCCGGCGGTGAACCAGATCGAGCTGCACCCGTTCTGCCAGCAGCGCGCGCTGCGCCGGTTCATGTCGCGCTACGGCATCGCGCCCATGGCGTGGGCGCCCTTCGCCGAGGGGCAGCGCGGGCTGTTCGGCAACCCCACGCTCACGGCCATCGGCGCGGCGCACGGCAAGACGGCGGCGCAGGTGGTGCTGAGGTGGCTGCGCCAGGAGGGCGTCATCGCCATTCCGAAGTCGGTGCACGACGAGCGCATCCGCGAGAACCTCGATATCGACGACTTCGAGCTCACCGCGGCGGACCTCGCCCAGATCGACGCCATGGATGAGGGGGCGCCGGTGATTCTCGACGTGCAGGACGTGCGCGAGGCGTACCGTCTGCACGGCATCGTATTCGAGCAATAAGCCTCAGGAAGGGAGCAGGGAGCATGGATATTCTCGTTTTGCAGGGGAGTCCCAACCGTGACGGTTCGACGGCGATGCTCGTCGAGGAGTTCGCCCGCGGCGCGCGCGAGGCGGGGCATGCCGTCGAGCGCATCGACGTGTGCGCGGCGGATGTGAACCCGTGCCGCGGTTGCGTGGCATGCGGCTACGGCGCGCGCCCGTGCGTGCAGCGCGACGGCATGGACGAGATTCTTGACCGGGTGCTTGCTGCCGACATGCTCGTGCTGGCGACGCCGTTGTATTATTACGGCATGACCGCACAGCTCAAGGCGGTTATCGACCGGTTCTGCTCGGCCAATTCCGCCATCAGTGCCAAGCGACTCAAGGCAGCGCTCATCACCGTGGCGTGGAACGCCGACGGTTGGACGTTCGACGCGCTCGTGGCGCATTACGAGACGCTGTGCCGTTACCTTGACATGACCGATTGCGGCCAGGTGCTCGGTTATGGCTGCGGCACGCCCGGCATGACGCGCGCTTCGAGGGCGCGCCGCGAGGCGTACGAGCTGGGGCTTCGACTATAAGACGGGGTACGGCGAGACCCCTGGGGCCTCCGGGAGGAAACCCCGGGGGCGCAGAGAAGGGATGGCAGACATGGCGATCACGATGAACCTGTACTACACGGGAGCGGACGGTGCCGCGCGCAAGTTCGCGGAGGAGATGGAGGCGACGGGCACGGCGGACGCCATCCGGGCGCGCGAGGGCAATCTCTGCTACCGCTACTTCCAGCCGCTCGACGACCCCGAGACGGTGCTGCTCATCGATGCCTGGCGCGACCAAGCTGCGCTCGACGAGCACCACGCCTCGTCCATGATGGCGAAGATCGCCGAGCTGCGCGACAAGTACGACCTGCACATGCGCGCGGAGCGCTACCTCAGCGATGACGCCGGCGTGCCGGCACACGACCAGGCGTTCCTGCGGGAGTAGCGATACCTGGGCGGCTGGCGCCGACGCATCGCGCCGGTCTATCGGATAGGCATGAAGCGAGAGAGGAAGACGAGATGTCGCTGACTTCAGATATGGTTGAATTCGAGCGGACCGACCCGGAATATGCCGAGCGGTTCGCGTACTTCGCGGGTACCGAGGTTCCGGGCGAACCCGCCGCTGAGCTGCCCGCGCGCGAGCGGCACCTGGTGATCTTGGCCGCGCTTCTGGGCTGCCAGGGCGTGGACGAGTTCCGCGTGCAGCTGGCCTGCGCGCTCGACGACGGCGTGACGCCCGTCGAGGCGCGCGAGGTCGTCTACCAGGCCACGGCCTACCTGGGCATCGGCCGCGTGCGCCCGTTCCTGCGCGCGCTCAACGAGGTGCTCGCCGAGCGCGCCATCGAGCTCCCGCTCGAGCCGCAGGGTACGACCACCCTCGAGACGCGCCGCGACGCGGGCAACCAGAAGCAGGTCGAGTACTTCGGCGAGGGCATGCGCGCGAGCTGGGAGACCGGCCCTGCGGAGCGCGCCCACATCAACCGCTGGCTCGCGGAGAACTGCTTCGGCGACTACTACACGCGTGGAGGTCTTAGCGACGAGGATCGCGAGATGGTGACCTTCTGCTACATCGCCGCGCAGGGCGGCTGCGAGCCCCAGGCCACGGCGCATGCCGCGGGCAATCTGAACCTCGGCCGCACCAAGGACTTCCTGTACCGCGTGGTCTCGCAGATGGTGCCCTACATCGGGTACCCGCGCAGCCTGAACGCGCTCGCGTGCGTGGACAACGCCGCGCGGTAGCGTAAAACGACACCGGAAAGCAAACCAAGAAGAGGAGAGAGACATGAGCGAGCAGACCGATTTCACGCCGATGTTCGGCATCGGCAACCCCAACGACGCGTACGCGCAGTACTTCACCGGCCAGTCGTACCTCAACGCGCTGACCGGCCCCGAGGCGGGCGTGGCGCTTGCCAACGTGACCTTCGAGCCGGGGTGCCGCAACAACTGGCACATCCACCACGCCGACAAAGGCGGTGGCCAGATCCTCATCTGCGTGGACGGACATGGCTGGTACCAGGAGTGGGGCAAGGATCCGCAGGAACTCACGCCCGGCACCGTCGTCGTGATCCCGGCGGGCGTGAAGCACTGGCACGGCGCCGCGCGCGATAGCTGGTTCAGCCATATCGCCTTCGAGGCCCCGGGCGAGAACTGCTCGAACGAGTGGCTCGAGCCCGTTACCGACGACGAGTATCCGGCGTAAGGCGGGCGCGCCCATCGAGCGGTGGGCGCGCCGCTTTTCCATGAAAGGGGCGGCATATGGCAGAGCTGTATACCACGCTGGGACATTCCGGCATCACCGTGAGCCGCGTCTGCCTGGGAGGCATGAGCTTCGGTGAGAAGGTTCCGGGCGGGCACCAATGGGTCGCGGGCTACGAGGAGACGCGCGCCATCATCGCGCGGGCGCTCGAGCGGGGGATCACGTTCATCGACACCGCGAACTGCTATGCGCAGGGCACGAGCGAGGAGTTCATCGGCCGCGCCCTGCGCGAGCTCGGGGTGCCGCGCGACCGGGTGGTGCTCGCGAGCAAGGTCTTCTTCAACGAGGGGCGCTTGAGCCGCGCTGCCATCGAGCGCGAGATCGACGGCACGCTCAGGAGGCTGCAGACCGACTACCTCGATCTGTACATCATCCATCGCTTCGATTACGGCACGCCCATCGAGGAGACCATGGAGGCGCTCGACGCCCTCGTGCGGGCGGGCAAGGTGCGCGCGCTCGGCGCGAGCGCGATGTACGCCTACCAGCTCCACAACATGCAGGACGCGGCCGAGCGCAACGGCTGGGCCACGTTCACGAGCATGCAGGACCACTACAACCTGCTCTATCGCGAGGACGAGCGCGAGCTCATCCCCGTGTGCCGGCAGTTCGACATGGCGCTCACGCCCTACAGCCCCCTGGCCTCCGGGCACCTGTGCCGTCCCACCTGGGAGTCGCCGAGCGTGCGCGGCACGACGGACGCCACGGTGCGCAACAAGTACGATGCCGCCGAGGCGCAGGACATGCCCATCGTGGCGCGCGTGGCCGAGGTGGCCGCCCACCGCGGCGTCGCGATGGCGCAGGTGGCGCTCGCCTGGCTCTGGGCGCGCGGCGTGACGGCGCCTATCGTGGGCTGCTCGAAGCCGGGGCGCGTGGACGACGCCGTGGCGGCGCTCGACGTGGAGCTCTCGGCGGAGGAGGTCGCCTACCTCGAGGAACCCTACACCGCGCACGAGCTCGTGGGGCCGCTCGCGCGCCCTGGCGACAAGCCGCTCGCGGGGACGACGGATCCCAACGTGCGGTAACCGCGCCGGGCGGGGAGGGGTGCCCCGCCCGCATCCCGGCATGAAGCGGGTTGTGGTTCTTCCGCGCATCGCTCGCCGCCATCGATTGCATCTTGACGGATATGTTAGATTCGTCAACCTGTGTACATCGAGCCGGCGGCGGGCGCGGGGGGCCGCGGCCCGCTTCGGCGTTGGGGGAAAGGTGCGGATATGGGACGAACCGGCGGGAACGGGCATCGCGTGATCAAGCGCGTCCTCATAGGGCTTGCGATCGTGCTGGTGGTCGCCTTTGTGGGAATCTCCGGCTTCGCGGGGAACTACCTCGTCGACTACGCGCTCACGGTGAACGACGACGGCACGCTCGGCTCCATGAACGGCGAGCCCTATACGGGCGTGCAGGACACCGAGGCGCAGCGGACCTATGACGCGTGGGTGCAGGGCCGCGAGCTCGATGCGTGGACGATCGAGAACGAGGACGGCCTCGAGCTGTGGGCGCAGCTGTACCCGGCGGACGAGCCCACGCACCGCTACGTGCTCGCCGTGCACGGCTACACGGTCGACCATCGCGACATCGCGCCCGCGATCGTGCCCTTCGTGGAGGCGGGCTATAACGTGCTCACCCCGGACGAGCGCGGCCGCGGCAACAGCGAGGGCGACTTCCTTTCCATGGGCTACCTCGAGAAGCGCGACGTCGTCGCCTGGGCGAACGAGATCTGCGCGCGCGACCCCGAAGCCGAGATCGTGCTCTACGGCGAGAGCATGGGCGCGGCGACGGTGCTCATGGCGTCGGGCGAGGACGACCTGCCCCGGAACGTGGTGGCCGTCGTCGAGGACTGCGGCTACACGAGCGCCTACGCTATGTTCACCGACCAGCTCCAGGAGCGCTTCGGCCTGCCCGAGTTCCCGTTCCTGCCGGCGGCGAACCTCGTGTGCGCCGCGCGCTACGGCTTCTTCTTCTCCGACGCCGACGCCGAGGCGGTGCTCGCGACCTGCGAACTGCCCATCCTCTTCATCCACGGCGGCGCGGACGACTACGTGCCCACCTACATGGGCGAGGAGCTCTATGACGCCTACGACGGCGAGAAGGAGCTCCTGATCGTCGACGGCGCCGGCCACGGCGCGAGCTCGGATGTCGACCCGGAGCTGTACTACCAGACGATCTTCGCCTTCCTGGACGAGTACGTCTCCTAGGTGGTGCGCCCGCGCCGCGGCCAGCGCGCCGGCGCTAGCGAATGAAGCTCGTGGCCTGCCCCGCCTCGCGCGCGGGCGCCGCGATGCCGGCGGCGCGCCCGGCCTCGATGCACTTGAGGAGCCATGCCATGTTGCGGCCGAGCTGGCGCATCGTCCAGAGGCCCTCGGCGTCCTGCTCCGTCTCCTCGGCGACGTTGCCATGGACGTTGTTCCAGTACCGCGAGCTCACGACGGGCATCTCCTTGATGGTGAAGAACTTGTTGATGTCGTCGAACGCGGAGGTCGTGCCCGCGCGGCGGGCGCTCGCCACGGCTGCAGCCGGCTTGTAGGCGAGGACGTCCTCCGTGCCGGCGCGGCCGTTCGCGTAGAAGAGCCGGTCCATGAACCCCAGCAGCGATGCGGCCGCGTGGGCGTAGTGCACCGGCGCGCCGAACACGAAGCCGTCCGCCTCGGCGGCGAGCGGCCTGAACTCGTTCACCACGTCATCGAAGGCGCAGCGCCCCAGGCGGCTGCACGCCTCGCAGGCGACGCAGCCGCCCACGGGCTTGCGGCCGATCCAGAAGATCTCGGCCTCGATGCCCTCGGCTTCCAGCGTGCGCGCGACCTCCTCGAGCGCGCGGTTCGTGCTCCCCGACTTGTGGGGGCTTCCGTTCACGAGCATGACCTTCATGGGGGCTCCTTCCCGTATGCGGCGTTCATACGACGTGAGTTGTACCCGCAGCGGGTTTCGGCGAAACGGGCGCGCGGGGCGGCCGCCCCCGGCGAGCGGCCGTTCCCAGAGCTTTCTGTAGCGATGCCGCCTGGCGCAGGGTATAGTGATGGCGATATTCATTTCGCGCAAGGAGTTATGCATGGCGAAGAACGCGGACAAGCGGGCGAAGCAGGGGGCACGGACGGGCAGCGAGCTCGAGCCCGCGCAGAAGCCCGCGCGGACGGTGCCCACGTGGCTTCGGCGCATCGGCTGCTTTCTGGGTGCGCTCTTCTGCGCGTTCGGCGTCCTATATGCCGTGATGGTGTTCCTCGTGGGCAAGGGCTCGCCGATCTTCATCGTCGCGATCGTCGTCTTCGGCGCGATGGCTCTGCACCTGATTCGCGCCGGCCTCGGCGACGGCCGCTGGCGCGCGGAGCGTCCTGAGCGGTAGGCGGGAGGGCGCGTCGGGGCGCGCCCGCGGGGGATGCATGTGAGGGGAAGGGGCCCGGGGCTGCGCCGGGCATCGATGAGGGGGTTCCTATGATTCGTTCGGTCGCCGCGCACGATGCGGACGCCGTGTACGGGCTCATGTGCCAGCTCGAGGACTGCGAGCTGCCGCGGGAGCCGTTCGACGCGATCTTCGATGCCCAGCTCGCGGCGCCCGGCCAGCACGCGTTCGTCTACGTGTCCGACGATGCCGAGCCGCGCGTGCTCGGCTTCATCAACATGCGCATCGAGGGGCAGCTGCACCATGCGGCCGATATCGCCGAGATCATGGAGCTCGTGGTGGACGAGACCGCGCGGAGCGGCGGCATCGGCGGGGCGCTGTTCGCCCGTGCCTGCGAGGCCGCGCACGATGCCGGCTGCGAGCAGATCGAGCTCACCTCGAACGCGCGCCGCCACGACGCCCACCGCTTCTACGAGAACCACGGCATGACCCGCACCCACGTGAAGTTCGTCATGCCCTTCTAGTTCCAGTTCCAGCTCCCGTACCCCGAAGGGCACCCAGGCGTCCATCACCGCAGCTACGCCACCCGCTATGCGGGAGCCCCCGGCGTTCCCTGCGCGAGCTTGCGCGAAGCGCGCGAGCAAAGGGAACGCCGGGGGCTCCTCGCCACGTGAGGTTAGGAGCTACGCGCGCGTGATGAACGCCTGGTAGCCCTTGTACGCCTCGTAGACGTCGGCCTTGTTCGTGACCTCCCACAGCGAGTGCATGGAGAGTACGGCCACGCCGGAGTCGATGACGTCCATGCCGTACTCGGCCAGGATGTAGGCGATGGTGCCGCCGCCGCCCGCGCCGATGCGGCCGAGCTCGCAGGTCTGGAACGCCACGCCGGCCTCGTCCATGATGTCGCGGACGAGCGCGAGGTACTCGGCGTCGGCGTCGTTCGAGCCGGCTTTGCCGCGCGAGCCGGTGTACTTGTTGAAGCACAGGCCGCGCCCCATGATTGCGGCGTTCTTCTTCTCGAAGCGGTCGGCGTAGAGCGCGTCGAACCCGGCCGACACGTCGGAGGAGAGCATGCGGCTGTTCGCGAGCGCGCGGCGCAGGCGCAGCTCGCCGGACTCGCCCGCGAGCTCCATGACCTCGGCCACGGTGTTCTCGAAGAAGCGGCTCGTCATGCCCGAGGCGCCCACGGAGCCGATCTCCTCCTTGTCCACGAGGAGGGTGACGGCGGTGCGGGTCACCTGCGGCACCGCGAGCTGCGCGGCGAGCGAGGTGTAGGCGCACACGCGGTCGTCCTGGCCGTACCCCAAGATCATGGAGCGGTCGAAGCCCATGTCGCGCGCGGCGCCGGCGGGCACGACCTCGATCTCGGCGGAGAGGAAGTCCTCCTCGTCGATGCCGTACTTCTCGGAAAGGATGTTCAGGAAGAGCTGCTTCACGGGCTCCTTCTGCTCCTCGTCGCCCTCGATCACGACGGGCTTGCCGCCCACGATGACGTCGAGGTTCTCATGGTCGACGGCCTCGGCGGCGGGCTTCTTCATCTGGTCGGCCGCGAGGTGGATGAGCAGGTCGGAGATGCAGAACACCGGGTCGGCGGGATCCTCGCCCACGCAGACCTCGACCGTGGTGCCGTCCTTCTTGCACACGACGCCGTGGAGCGCGAGCGGGGTGGCGACCCAGTGGTAGGCCTTCACGCCGCCGTAGTAGTGCGTGTCGAGGTAGGCCATGTCGCCGGCCTCGTAGAGCGGGTTCTGCTTGAGGTCGAGGCGCGGGGAGTCGATGTGCGCGCCCAGGATGTTCATGCCCCGCTCCATGGGCTCGGTGCCCAGGTTCACGAGCATGAGGGACTTGTTATGGTTCACGGCGTAGACCTTGTCGCCCGGGTTGAGGGCTCCGCCCTCGGCGCGGACGGCTTCGAGGTCGCGATAGCCCGCTGCCTCGGCGAGCGCCACGCTCGCGCGCACACACTCGCGCTCGGTCTTGTTCTCGCTGATGAACGCGCGGTACTCGCCGCAGAGCTGCTCGAGCTCGGCGAGCGCGTCGGGCGTGTACGCCTTCCATGCGCAGGGACGTTCCATGGTCGGGTCCTTTCCTCGGTGGGTAGCTGCCTGTGCCATGGTAGCACGGTGCCGGGGCGGAGAAACGTGAGACGGGGGACAGGCGCCGCGCTCCAGAGTGGGGTCGCGCGCACGTTCGAGCCTCGATACTGTGTGGGATCTCGGATGTGCCGGGTAGACCCGCGTTGCGCCCACGCGAATCCTGCGGTTTTGCCGGCTTTTGGGCGCGGCTACTCACAGGGTCGCGCATCCCACACAGTATCGAGGCTCGAACAGGGGCAGCGCCCCTCAAAGGCGCCCCGCGCCGCGCACATCTTGCATATTTTTTCTCGCTGTGTGCATACTTGTGACCGTTTCCGGATGGGCGCCGGCCGTTGGCACCATTTGCATGCGCCCCGCGCATGCGCATCTGGCATGATGGGTATGCAGGTACGTGTTCAGTGTGCGTGAACGCGCCCGTAGCGCGCGGGATCACGGGTACGCAAGGAGGAATAATGGAATATAAGATCACCGGCTACCAGCCCGAGAAGCTCTTCCACTTCTTCGAGGACATCTGCGCCATCCCGCGCGGGTCGGGCAACGAGAAGGGCATCAGCGACTTCCTCGTCGCGTTCGCGAAGGAGCGCGGGCTGTGGGTCTACCAGGACGATGTGTATAACGTCATCATCAAGAAGCCCGCGAGCGCGGGCGCCGAGGACGCGCCGGCCGTCATGCTACAGGGCCACATCGACATGGTGTGCGACAAGCGCGCCGGCGTGGAGCACGACTTCGAGCACGACGGCATCGACCTCGTGGTGAACGACGGCGTGCTCTCCGCGAACGGCACGACGCTCGGCGCGGACAACGGCGTGGCCGTGGCGCTCATGATGTGCGTGCTCGACGACGACGCCCTTGTGCACCCGGCGCTCGAGTGCGTGTTCACCACGGACGAGGAGACCGGCCTCGTGGGCGCCGAGACGCTCGACAAGTCGCAGATCGACGCGCGCATCATGGTGAACCTCGACTCCGAGGAGGAGGGTGTGGCGACCGTGTCGTGCGCCGGCGGCGTGGTGGCGACGCTCACGCGCGCCGTGACCCGCGAGCCCCTCCATGGCGCGTCGCTCACGCTCGAGATCTCCGGCCTGCAGGGCGGCCACTCCGGTCAGGACATCGACCGCGAGCGCGGCAACGGTGACCTCATCATGGCGCGCATCATCGAGAAGCTCATGCGCACGGGCGCGCCGCACCTGGTGAGCATCGACGGCGGCACGAAGGACAACGCCATCAACCGCGAGAGCACGGCGGTGCTCATGTACGCGGACGCCGCGGAGGCCTACGCCGCCGCCGACGTCGCGCAGGGCATGGTCGACGCCGTCACCGCCGAGCTCGAGGTCTTCGACCCCGGGTTCACCTGCGCGATCGAGGTCGTGGACGATGCGGAGGCCGAGGTGATGAGCGACGCCGACGCGCGCGCGTTCGTGGGCGCGCTGCGCCTCGCCCCGAACGGCGTGATGCGCCGCAACGTCGCGGCGGACGGCTCGGTCGAGGTCTCGTCGAACATCGGCGTGGTCGCCACCGAGGCCGACCAGGTGAAGTTCCTGCTCTCGCCGCGCTCGTCCATCACCTCGCTCCAGGAGGACGTCAAGGAGCGCATCCGCACGCTCGCCGACGCCTTCGGCTTCGACGCGGTGTTCGAGAACGAGTACCCCGGCTGGAGCTATGCCGAGCACTCGCACGTGCGCGAGGTCTTCCAGGAGAGCTACCGCGAGCTCTTCGGCAAGGAGCTGCGCATCGAGTCCATCCACGCCGGCCTCGAGTGCGGCCTGTTCGCCGAGTCGCTGCCCGGGCTGGACGCCATCGCCGTCGGCCCCACGCTCTCGGACGTCCACACGCCCGACGAGCACCTGGAGCTCGCGTCGTTCGAGCGCTTCTACGAGCTGCTCGTCGATGCGCTGCGCCGCCTTGCCGCGTAGCCTGACGCATGCATCGCGCCGCCGGTGCCCGTGTGCCGGCGGCGCCTGTTTTGACAAGAAGCGGGCAGGCTGGTTTGCATCGTGTCGTCCGAAGATGATGCAAACCGGCCTGCCTGCTTTTTATCATGTGGCTACCAGGCGGTGAAGGGCGCGTTCTCGACGCTCCAGTGCACGTCGCGGATATAGTCGCGCGCGCCCGCCGCGTCGCGCGCCTCGAGCAGCTCGAGGATGCGCCGGTGCTCGTCGTTCGCCTGCTGCAGGAGCGCGCGCCCGGTGGGCTCGTCCACCGTCTCGTACCCGTGCTTGATGAAGCAGCGCTCGAACTGCCGGAGCAGCCCGACGAGCCGCTCGTTGCCGCTGCGCTGCGCGTAGGTGTGATGGAACTCGCGCTGTAGGTCGTCGTAGCGGCTCACGAGCCCGCGCCCTATGGCGGCGTCCATGGAGTCGATGAGGAAGCGGAGCTGCGCGAAGTCCTCGTCTTCGAGGCGCGGGCAGGCCAGAAACGCCGCCTGCCCGTCGAGCGGGCCGATGATCTCGAAGACCTCCCGGGCGCTCTGCCGGTCGAAGCCGCGCACGCGGAAGCCGCGGCGGGGGATGTTGTCGAGGTAGCCGTCGCAGGCGAGCTCGATGAGGGCCTCGCGCACCGGCGTGCGCGAAACGCCGAGGGCGTCGCTGATGGCCTGCTCGCTCACGCGGTCGCCCGCGGAGAGCGCCCCCGCATCGATCTGGTGGGCGATGTGCTCGTATACATGGTCTTTGAGCGGGCGACGGATGGTTTCCATGGGCGTTCCTTATCCGTGATGATCCATCCCTTCCAGTATAGGGGCTGCGCGCTGCCGCGGCGCGCTCGACCGTTCACCGGAAGCTATGCGCCTTGGTTAATAAATTGTATACAATATGCAAAAGAGCGCCGCGCCTTGCGCGCAGGCGTACCGTAGTCCCCATGCGGCGGGCGGGCGAGGCCCCGCTCGCCCCGAACCCCAAGGAGAAACCATGACCAAGTTCAGCCATGTCATCATCCGCCGTCCCGGCCGTTCGCTCAGCCAGGGCATCACGAGCGCCCCGGAGCTCGGCCAGCCCATCTACGAGCGCGCCATCGAGGAGCACTACGACTACGAGCACGCGCTCGAGCAGTGCGGCGTCGACGTGACGGTGCTGCCGGCGCTCGAGGAGTACCCGGACAGCTGCTTCGTCGAGGACCCGGCGGTCATCACCCGCTGCGGCGCCATCATCACCAATCCCGGCGCCGCCTCGCGCAACGGCGAGAAGGACGAGATCGAGCCGGTCGTCCGGCGCTTCTTCGACGACGAGCACGTGAAGCGCATCGAGGCTCCCGGCACCCTCGACGGCGGCGACGTCATGATGGTGGGCGACCACTTCTACGTGGGCCGCTCCGCGCGCACGAACGAGGAGGGCATCCGCCAGTTCATCGAGATCCTCGAGGGCTGGGGCCTCGAGGGCTCCGAGGTGCCGCTCGAGGAGGTGCTGCACCTCAAGACCGGCGTGAACTACATCGAGAACGGCAACATGCTCGTCTCGGGCGAGTTCATCGACAAGCCGGACTTCGCCCAGTACAACAAGATCGTCGTGCCCGAGGAGGAGGCCTACGGCGCGAACTGCATCTGGGTGAACGGCACCGTCATCGTGGCCGAGGGCTACCCGACCGTGCTCAAGGCGGTCCAGGACCTGGGCTACAAGACGCTCGTGGTCGACACCTCCGAGTACCGCAAGGTCGACGGCGGCCTCTCCTGCCTGTCCCTGCGCTTCTAAGCCTGCCCCGCGCCCCGTCTTCCCGCGCGCGCACGCGTCGGCCAGGCGGGGCGCCCTGTGAGAGGAGCATCCATGTTTGATATACGAGCGGCGGCGGAGGGCGTCCTGGACGACGTGATCCAGGACCGCCGCGCCCTGCACCGGTGCCCCGAGGTGGGCTTCGCGACCCCGGACACGGCCGCGTACGTGGGGCGCGCCCTGGACGGGATGGGCATCGCCTGGCGCCCGTGCGGCGGCGCCATCCCGCAGGAGACGATCGACCTCTACGAGCGCGGCGGCTACGGCCACTACGAGGAGACGACCGGCATCGTGGCCGCGATCGGTTCCGGGAGCCCGTGCATCCTGCTCCGCGCCGATATGGACGCGCTGCCCATGGGCGAGGAGACGGGGCTGCCGTTCTCCTCGGAGCGCGCGGGCGCCATGCACGCCTGCGGGCACGACGCGCACACGGCGATGCTCCTGGGCGCGGCGCGCATCCTCAAGGAGCACGAGGCGGAGCTGCCCGGCACGGTCAAGCTCATGTTCCAGCCCGGCGAGGAGATGGGCATGGGATCCGCGCTCATGATGCGAGACGGCCTTTTGGAGAACCCGCGCGTGGACGCGGCCTTCGCCCTGCACGTCATGCCCGACAAGCCGCTCGGCCAGGTGTTCTACGCGCCCGGTGCCTCCACCTCGTCCATGGACTGCTGGACCATCACGGTGCGCGGCCGCGGCGGGCACAGCTCGCAGCCGCAGCTCACCATCGACCCCAACATGATCGCCACGCAGATCTACACCCAGCTCAACCTGCTGTTCACGCGCGAGGCCGACCCCTCCAAGATGGTGACGTTCTCCATCGGGGCGCTCGCGGGCGGCACCCTCACCAACATCATCCCCGACGAGGCGGTGCTGCAGGCGAACATGCGCACGCTCAGCACGCCCGACCGCAACCACCTGCTCGCCCGCGTGCCCGAGATGGCCGAGTGCATCGCGCGCGCCTGGCGCGGGACGTGCGACATCGACCTCATCGAGATGCCCACCACCGAGAACGACCCGCAGTTCCTGCCCGAGGCGATCGAGTTCATCGGCGGCGTGCTCGGCAAGGACGCGGTGCACCGATGCGAGCCCATGGCGGGGTCGGAGGACTTCTCGTACGTGAGCCAGGCGGTGCCCTCGGCGTTCGTGCAGCTCGGTGCCGGCGCGCCCGGTTGGGCCCCGGTGCACAACAGCAAGATGGTGCTCGACGAGTCCGCGCTGGCGTGCGGCGTGGCGGCGCACGTGGCCGTCGCGCTCGGCTGGCTCCGCCGCCGTGCGGGCGATCCCGATCCGAAGGAGTAAGGCATGCTCGGCAAACTGACCAAACGAGAGCTCTCCGTGTTCCTCGTCCTGTTCTTCGTGGGGCTCGTGTGCAGCATCGACAAGTCGCTCATCGGCGTGGCGACGCCCATCATCCGCGAGCAGTTTGGCTACAGCGCCTCGGAGTTCGCGAACGTCACGAACATGTACTACGCGAGCAACATCATCATGACCTTCGTCTCCGGCTACATCATGGACCGCTTCGGCTTCAAGCCGTTCATGGCCACGTGCCTGGCGCTGCTGGGCATCTCGTCGGCGACGTTCGGGCTCGCGGGCTTCATGGGGTCCGCCGCGGGCAGCGCCACGGGTGTGCTCATGGGCCTTCTGTTCTCGCGCTTCGTGGTGGGCATCGGCCAGACCGGCTATTCCAACGGCCTGGCGAAGGCCATCGTGGAGAGCTTCAAGCCCGAGGTCTGCCAGGGCGTGCAGGCCATCGTCCTCACCACGACGGGCATCGGGTCCATCCTCGTGTACACCGTCTTCACGATGCTCGTGAACGAGAGCTGGCAGCTCGCGTACTTCGTGCTCGCGGCCTTCTTCATCGTGGCGTTCGTGCTCATGGTGGCCGTGGTGCCGCACAAGCGCACGCCTCCCGAGGAGAAGGTGTCGCTGCTCTCGGCGTGGAAGCACAAGACGGTCATCGTGCTCGGCGTGTCGCTGCTGTGCAACAACATGGCGAGCATGGTCATGATGATCTGGCTGCCGTCCTACCTGGACACCATCCCCGTCATCCAGGCGGAGATGGTGGCGAACCCCCAGCTCATCACCATGATCCTCATCGGGTACGCCGTGGTCATGGGCGTCGCGATGGCGGTCTCCGACCCCATCACGCGCCGCTACTTCCGCGGGCGCGAGCGCGTGCTCGCCACGGTGTCCGGCCTGGGCGCGGCCGCCTCGATGTGGCTCATGACCTCGTCGAGCAACCTGGCCGTCATCGTGGTGTTCCTCTACGTCTCGACGTTCCTCGCCTCGCTCATGTTCACGCTCATCCTGAACCTGCCGTTCGCTGAGCGCGCCGACGGCTCGGGCACCCTCGTCGCCCCGTCGATGATGTCCTCGGCCAACGCGGCCATGAACGTGCTGTGCTTCGCGGGCACGATGTTCGGCAACACGGTCGTCGCGGGCATCGCCGACGCCGCCGGCTTCTCGATGGGGTTCGCGGCGCTCGTGGTGCCGCTCGTGATCTCGGGCGTGGTACTCTTCCTGCTGCCCAAGACGAAGTAGCGCGGGGCGCGGCGCTGCCCCGCCAACGACGGATCGATGCAAGCGGACGGGCTGGTGATAAAACCAGCCTGTCCGCTTTTTATCATCTCGCGGCGGGGGAGGGGGCGCGCCGCGCTCATGTCCGGGTGATGGGGTAGACTGATGTGAGCCAACCCGTGAAAGAGAGGACGCCCCGCATGTCAGATACCGCCCAAGCGCCCGAGGGCGCCGCCCGCCGCACGTTCGCCGTCATCGACGGCAACTCGCTCATGCACCGCGCCTTCCATGCCGTGCCGCCCACCATGAACGCGCCGGACGGCACGCCCACGAACGCCATCTTCGGCTTCCTCAACATGTTCCTCAAGATGGTCGACGCCTTCCACCCGGACGGCGTCGCCGTCGCCTTCGACAAGGGCAAGCCGCGCGTGCGCATGGAGATGCTCCCGCAGTACAAGGCGCAGCGCCCGCCCATGGACCCCGCCCTGCGCGCCCAGTTCCCGCGCGTGAAGGAGCTCCTCGCGCACCTCTCCGTGCCCGTGCTCGAAGCCGAGGGCTGGGAGGGCGACGACATCCTGGGCACGCTCGCGCGCGCGGGCGAGGAGGCCGGCTGCGACATGCTCCTCATCACGGGCGACCGCGACATGTACCAGCTCACCACCGACCACGTGAAGGTCGTGGGCACCAAGAAGGGGCTCTCGGACGTGCAGATCATGACGCCCGAGACCGTCGAGGACCTCTACCACGGCATCACGCCCGCGCTCGTGCCGGATTTCTACGGCCTCAAGGGCGATACCTCGGACAACATCCCCGGCGTGCCGGGCATCGGCCCCAAGAAGGCGAGCGCGCTCATCGCGCAGTACGGCTCGCTCGACGAGGTCATCGCGCACGCCGACGAGGTCAAGGGCAAGATGGGCGAGAACCTGCGCGCGCACATCGACGACGCGCTGCTCTCGCGCCGCGTGGCGACCATCCAGACGAACGCCCCGGTCGAGCTCGACTTCGAGCACACGGCCTTCCCGGCCTACGATGCGCAGGCGGTCTCGGACACCCTGGGCGAGCTCGGCATCATGTCCATGCAGAACCGCTTCCTCGCGCTGCTCGGCGAGGATGCGGGCGGCGCCGTTGCCTCCGCGCTCGAGATGCCGCGCGTGCTCACGGTGCGCGGGGACGACGCGGCCGCCGCGCAGGAGGCCTTCGGGCTCATCGACGGCGCCATCGAGGCGGGGGAGTGGGTCGCCGCGCTCATCGACGACGACAAGGCCGCCGGCGCGCTCTTCGGGCTCACGCACACGCTCTGGGTGGCTGCGGGCGGCGCGCTCCTCTCGTTCGAGGAGCCGGACGGCACCGCCGCGCCCACGCAGGAGGTCGTCGCGGCGGCCGCCGAGCACGGCGCGGACTGCGCCGCCGGGCTCATCCGGGGGGTCCTCCTGCTGCTCTTCGGCCGTGCGTGCCTCGCCTCGCCCGACGTGAAGGCGCTCATGCACGAGCTCTCGCCCGTGGACTCCTCCCTGCCCGAGGCGCTCGACCCGCTCGTGGCGGAACCCGCGCGCCTCTTCGATACCACCGTCGCGGCGTACCTGCTCGATTCGGTGCACTCCGATTTCGACGCGGCCTACCTCGCGGACACCTACCTGCGCTCCGCGCTTCCCCCGGCGGCGGGGGAGGAGGGCGCCGCTCCGGACGCCGTGAGCGCGGCCGCGCGCTCGGCAGTCGTGTCGCAGGCGGTGGTGGAAAAGCTCGAGCAGGCGCTTGAGAGCGAGGGGTCGCTCGCGGTGTTCCACGATATCGAGATGCCGCTCGTGGGCGTGCTCGCCGCCATGGAGCGCACGGGCATGTACGTCGAGCCGGAGCGCCTGGCCGAGCTCTCCGCCGAGCTCGGGGCGCAGATCGATGCGCTTGCGGCCCGCATCCGCGAGCTCGCGGGCGACGAGACGTTCAACATCTCGAGCCCCATGCAGCTCTCGCATATCCTCTTCGACGTGATGGGGCTCCCCACGAAGGGGCTCAAGAAGACGCACCGCGGCTACTACTCCACGAACGCCCGCGTGCTCGAGGAGCTCGCGCGCGACAACGAGTTCGTCCGCCTCATCCTCGAGTACCGCGAGAAGACGAAGATCAAGTCGACCTACCTCGACACGCTGGGTCCGCTCGCGCGCGAGATGGGCGATGGCCGCGTGCACACCACGTACAACCAGGCCATCACCGCCACGGGGCGCCTCTCGTCGTCCAACCCCAACCTGCAGAACATCCCCACGCGCTCCGAGCTGGGGCATACGGTCAAGACGGCGTTCTCCGTGGCGCCGGGCAGCGTCTTCATGGCGGTGGACTACTCGCAGATCGAGCTCAGGCTGCTCGCGCACCTCTCGGGCGACGAGCACCTGGTCGCGGCCTTCAACGAGGGCGAGGACTTCCACGCGGAGACCGCCGCGCGCGTGTTCGGCGTGCCCGTCGAGGAGGTCACGCCCCAGCTGCGCAGTCGCGCGAAGGCCGTGAACTTCGGCATCGTGTACGGCCAGCAGGCGTTCGGATTGTCGCAGTCGCTCGACATCCCGCTCGCGGAGGCGCGCGAGATGATCGAGGCGTACTTCCGCGCGTACCCCGGCGTGCGCACCTACCTCGACCGCACGGTAGAGGAGGCGAAGCGCCTGGGGTACGCCGAGACGATGTTCGGTCGCCGTCGCCCCATCCCCGAGCTCAAGCTGCGCAACCCCGCGCAGCGGAGCTTCGGCGAGCGCACGGCCATGAACCACCCCATGCAGGGCAGCGCCGCCGACATCATCAAGATCGCGATGAACCGCGTGGCGCGCCGCCTGCGCGATGACGGCTTCCGTGCGCGCATGATCTTGCAGGTGCACGACGAGCTCGACTTCGAGTGCCCGCTGGACGAGGTCGAGGCGCTCGCCGACATGGTGCGTTCCGAGATGGAGGGCGTCGTCGCGCTCAAGGTGCCGCTCATCGCCGAGGTCTCGTGCGGCGAGACCTGGGCGGACGCGAAGTAGCCCGCACCGCGCGAGGCCCGTTTGCGCGGCGGCCCGAGCCCGGATGCCCGGCCGCCGCTGCCCGCCGCTTCGCGCCGGCACCCGGGCACCCGGGCAGGCGAAGGCACAACATCTGGCTGAAGGGAAGCTATGACCACCGTATTCGACGATACCGCACTCGACCGCGTCCGCGTCATCGCGGCGGATATGGACTGCACCCTGCTCGCGGATGACGGCACGATGCCGCCCGGCATGCCCGACCGCATCCGCGCCCTCGATGCGGCGGGCATCACGTTCTGCGCGGCGAGCGGGCGGCCGAGCTACACGCTGCGCGCCATGTTCGACGAGGTGGCCGACCATATGGCGTTCATCTCGGACAACGGTGCCGCCATCTCGTGCCGCGGCGAGCTCGTCTACAAGGACCTCATCGAGGTCTCCGCCTACCAGGAGCTCCTGGCCTTCACGTTTGCGGACGGCCGCGGCATCCCCACGGTCTGCGGACTCGACGCCTGCTTCATCTCCCGGAGCGCCGAGTGCTTCGACAGCTACTTCCGCACGTTCTACAAGCACATCGTCTACCTCGACTCCCTCGAGGAGCTCGACGCGGACGTCAACAAGTACACGGTCTACTTCCCCGAGCACGACGCCGAGGAGGTCTACGCCGAGGCGTACCGCGACCGCTGGGGCGAGCGCTTCTCGGTCACGAACGCCGGCAAGATGTGGATCGACATCATGAACCCGTGGGTCGACAAGGGCCGGGGGCTCGAGCGGCTGTGCGCGCACCTGGGAGTGTCGACCGCGGACGCGATGGCGCTCGGTGACACGTACAACGACATCCCCATGCTCAAGGTCGCGGGGCACAGCTACGTGGTCGCCAACGCCGAGGAGCACATGCGCGAGCATGCGCGCTTCGTGGCGCCCTCCAACAACGAGCGCGGCGTGGCGCAGGTCATCGATGCCGTGCTCGCGGCGCAGCGGCGGTAAGCGCGGCCCGCGCCCTTTCGTTCATAATCTCGAAACATTATGCATCGCGAAAAACTTTAGCTTGGCAAAGCGTTCGGGCATCGGGTAGGATACCGTTCAACCCGCGACACCTACCGTTCGCGGAGTTGGGATTGCAACGCACGACGGGAGCATCTGGTGCAGAACACGATGGCGACATACGAGGCGATGGCGATGAGCGCCATCCTGCCCGGCGCATGCGCCATCGACGCCCAGCAGCGACGCCAGCGTGCAATCTCGCGACGACGATAACTGGTCGTCTCTGTCCGCGCATCTCGCGCACAAGAGTCCCGATAAGGTTTGTCGTCGTCCCATCCTATGGGCAGCGTGCCGCCCAGGGTTACCCATATCGCCCTGCTGCGAGCGTGCTACGGTTTTGCCGTGCCTGCCCCATACCCTGGACATCTTCATATCCTTTGACGGGCTCGTCCGCTTCACCCCTGTTTGAAAGGACGCACCCATGAACAAGGAAACCGCCAAGGAAAAGGTCGTGCTCGCGTACTCCGGTGGCCTCGACACCTCCGTCTGCGTGAAGTGGCTCCAGGAGGAGCTCGGCTACGGCGTCATCTGCGTGCTCGGCAACGTGGGCCAGGAGCACGACGGCCTGGAGAAGATCGAGGCGAAGGCCAAGGCGCTCGGCGTCGTGGCGTGCGAGGTCGTGGACATGCGCGAGGAGTTTGCCGACGAGTACCTCACCTGCGCCATCGCGGCGAACGCGATGTACGAGAACAAGTACCCGCTGCTCTCCGCGCTCTCGCGGCCGCTCATCTCCAAGCACCTCGTCGACGCCGCGCACAAGTACGGCGCGACCGCCGTGGCGCACGGCTGCACGGGCAAGGGCAACGACCAGGTGCGCTTCGAGACCTCCATCATGGCGCTCGACCCCGCGCTCAAGGTGATCGCGCCCGTGCGCGAGTGGGACCTGGGCATGCGCCCCGACGAGATCGCCTATGCCAAGGCGCACGGCGTGCCGGTGCCGGTGAGCCTCGACAAGCCGTACTCCATCGACGACAACCTCTGGGGTCGCGCGATCGAAGCGGGTGTGCTCGAGGACCCGTGGAACGAGCCGCCGGCGGACATCTGGACGATGACCGTCGACCCCACCGAGGCGCCGGACGAGCCCACCTACGTGGAGATCGGGTTCGAGGCGGGCGTGCCCGTGAGCCTGAACGGCGAGCAGATGGGCCTGGTCGAGCTCGTGGAGCAGCTGAACGGCATGGCCGGCGCGGCGGGCTACGGGCGCATCGACATGATTGAGAACCGCTACGTGGGCATCAAGAGCCGCGAGTGCTATGAGGTGCCGGCCGGCCTCGCCATCATCCAGGCGCACAAGGCGCTCGAGGACCTCTGCCTGGAGCGCGACGTGCTCCACATGAAGCTCGGGCTCGAGCAGACGTGGGCGGACCAGGTGTACAACGGCCGGTGGTTCAGCCCGCTCAAGCAGGCGCTCGACGCCTTCATGGGCGCGACGCAGGCGCAGCTCACCGGCGAGGTGAAGCTCAAGCTCTACAAGGGCTCGTGCGTGGTGGTGGGACGCCGCAGCGCCGCCGCCCTCTACGACCAGGCGCTCGCCACCTACGACAACGACGACGCCTTCGACCAGAAGGCCGCGAAGGGCTTCATCGACATCCAGGCGCTCTCCATCAAGACCTGGGCCATGAAGCAGGCGCAGCTCGCGCAGGCTAAGGAGGCGGCGAGCGGGAGCGCGCAGGCGCTGTTCGGCGTCGTCGAGGGCGGCGCCACGGAGCCCGCGGTCGCCCAGGCGGCGGCGCTCTAGCCCGGCAGCCATTGCTTTAGAGGATTACCATCCCGCGGAAAGGGGCCAGCATGTACGGCATGGATATCGATATCGCGAAGGCGCAGGCGATTCCCTCCTCGCTCAAGGCGTGGACGGAGCAGAGCGGCAAGGGGCCGCGCGCCCTCGTCGCAGAGCTCGGATCCGCGGAGCCCGCGCCGACGGAGCACGAGGCGGTCTACACCGTCAAGGGGTGGACGCATGCGTGCGGGCCGTTCGCGCACGCGGCGCAGCTCGGGCTCATGTAGATGGGTCATTTGGGGACGTGTTCGTTTCAACCCATCCGCGCGAACGAGGCGGATGGCACGAGGAGGTCGGCGCGGATGGCGCTGTGGAGCGGTAGGTTCGAGGAGGATGCGGCGCCGGTGACGCGGGCGTTCGGCGCGTCGCTTCCGGTTGACAAGGCGCTGTACAAGCAGGATATCGCCGGGTCGCGCGCGCATGCGAAGATGCTCGCCGCGCAGGGCATCATCCCCGAAGAGGACGCGGAGGCCATCTGCGCGGGGCTCGACGCCATCGAGGCCGATATCGACGCCGGCTCCTTCGTCTTCGACATCGCCGACGAGGACATCCACATGGCGATCGAGGCGGAGCTCACGCGGCGCATCGGCCCGGCGGGCGGCCGCCTCCACACGGGGCGTTCGCGCAACGACCAGGTGGCGACTGACACGCGCCTCGCCGCGAAGGCGCTCGCCAAGCGCCTCATGGAGGCGAACCTGGGGCTTCGGCGCACCCTGCTCGACGCGGCGGAGGCCGCGGGCGACACCATCCTGCCTGGCATGACGCACCTGCAGCACGCGCAGCCCGTGCTCCTCGCGCACCATCTGCTCGCATATGCATGGATGCTCACACGCGACTTCACGCGCCTCGCCGCGGCCTTCGATGCCGCCGACGCCTCGCCGCTCGGCGCGGCGGCGCTCGCCGGCACCAGCTACCCGCTCGACCGGCACATGACGGCGGGGCTCCTGGGTTTCTCGCGCGTGATCGAGAACTCGCTCGACGCCGTGAGCGACCGCGACTTCCTGCTCGACCTCGAGTACGCCTGCTCGGTCATGGCGGTGCACCTCTCGCGCCTCGCCGAGGAGATCGTGCTGTGGAGCAGCCAGGAGTTCGGCTTCATCACGTTGTCCGACGCCTACTCCACCGGCTCGTCCATCATGCCGCAGAAGAAGAACCCCGACTTCGCCGAGCTCATCCGCGGCAAGTGCGGGCGCGTGGTGGGCGACCTCGTGCAGCTGCTCATGACGTGCAAGGGCCTGCCGCTCGCCTATAACAAGGACATGCAGGAGGACAAGGAGGGCGCGCTCGACGCGGCGCGCACGCTCGAGCAGTGCCTCGCGGTCATGACGGGCATGGTGGGCACCTGGACGGTGAACGCGGACCGCATGCGCGCCGTGATGCACCGCGGGCACCTCGCGGCGACCGACGTGGCCGATTACCTGGCGAAGCGCGGCATGCCGTTCCGCGAGGCGCATGCCGTGGTGGGCCACCTGGTGCTCGAGGCCGAGAAGGCGGGCTGCGATATCTCCGAGCTGCCGTTTGAGGTGTTCCACGAGGCGAGCGAGCTCTTCGGCGAGGACATCGCGGGCGCGCTCGACCTCGACGCCATCGTCGCGGCGCGCACCACCGAGGGCGGGACTGCGCCTTCCGCCGTAAAGGAGCAGTTCAAGCGCGCGCGGGCGCGTTACCTCGTGGACGAGAACGCTGTGCGCCTGCTCTCGCCCGTCGTCGAGATGGGGTCTGCCGCGGAGTGGTGACGCCGAACTGCCGAAGATTTACGTTTCCCGTTGCCCAATCCTGCGGAAACAGCGTGCCTTGCGGCGCCCGGTTTCCCAAAGTGCGCGAAACGAGCGTTTTATGAGGGGGTAGCCGAGTGGCCGACACAAGGGCGACTCGGCTACCTGCATGTTTGTTAGCGTGCAACCCCTTGCTACTTCCAGGGGCGCCTATAAACCGTTCGTTTCGCGTCGTTTGGGATCGTCGGCCCGATTGAGGGGCCCTTGGAGGGTGCGGTTACTGCTTCGAGCTCACGTAGCTCTCGTCAATCGTGATTTTCGCGATGGAGCGCGGGTAGTGCCCCTGCACGAGCATGGTCATGCGTTCGCGCAGCTCAGCGGGGGAGAGTGGGAGGTCGGTCGGGCGCACGCAGTCGAAAAGGATGTTCGTGTGCGTGGGGCCGGGCACGCAGCGCACGTCGTGGACGGTGATGCGCGGGTCGATCTCGCGCGCCTGCTCGGCGATCCAGTTGCGCATGTTCTTCACCTGGGGGTCGTCGGTCACGATGGGGTCGTAGTGCAGCGTGACGATGAGCCCGTCGTGCTCCTTGAAGTCCTGCTCGATGTTGTCGATGAGGTCGTGGCTCTCCATGGGGTCGGCCTCGGCCGCCATCTCCACGTGGGCGCTCGCGAACTGCCGGCCCGGGCCGTAGTCGTGCACCATGAGGTCATGCGTTCCGAGGACGCCGGGGTAGCTCATGATCTTGTCGTGGATGTGGGCGACGAGCTCCGGGCTCGGCGCCTGGCCGAGGAGCGGGCTGATGGTCTCGCCCAGGAGCTGCACGCCGCTCACGCAGATGAAGACGCCCACCGCGGCGCCCGCCCAGCCGTCGAGCTCGATGCCGGTTGCGTGCGAGATGCAGGCGCAGGCGAGCACCGCCGCCGTGCTGATGACGTCGTTGCGCGAGTCGATCGCCGTCGCGGCGAGTGTGTCGGAGTCGATGCGCCGGCCGATCGTGCGGTTGAACACCGCCATCCAGAGCTTGACGGCGATGGAGAGCGCGAGCACCGCCACGAGCGCGCCGGAGAACTCAGTGGGGGTGGGGGCGATGATCTTCTGGATGGACGAGAGCGTGAGGTTGATTCCGATGGTGAGCACGAGCGCGGCGACGACAAGGCCCGCGAGGTACTCGTAGCGGCCGTGGCCGTAGGGGTGCTCGGGGTCGGCGGGGCGGCTCGCGAGCTTGAAGCCGAGCAGGCTCACAATGTTCGAGGCGGCGTCCGAGAGGTTGTTGAACGCGTCAGCGACGATCGAGACCGACCCGGAGGCGAGCCCGATCACCCCCTTGCCCGCGCAGAGCAGGATGTTGCAGATGATGCCGACGATCCCCGCGAACTGCCCGTAGCGCGTGCGCACAGCGGGATCGGCGGTGTCCTCGTAGTCGCGGACGAACCTCTTGACGAGCCATTCGGTCATGGTGCAGCCTCCTTTGTCGAGGCGGTATTGTACTCCTGAATGGGGCGCATCCCGGCCGGGTTTCCGAGTCGACGCGCGGGGTGCGGGCGGGCGCGGTCGCGTCGCCACAACATCTAGGTCAAGGGTGGATCTTTGGAGATTCTGGGGGACGGCGCGCAGGGGCTTCCGAAGAAGTTATGGATTTCCGCAAGCGGTTCCGCGCGCCGTCCCATGCGTCCCCGCAGGTACGAAATGTGCGTGCGCGCAAGCTATCTTTCCCCTCAACAAACCGCTGACAGCCCCGCCGCCCGCCTCACGTCCCTGAGCTGCTGAAACACAATATATAGTGCTCAGTGAATAAACTTTCACAGCATATGGTGATGCCAACTTCGCGTAAGATGGAGCGGCAGAAGTTTTCAGACGGACATCTTACGGCACCAGACCGATAACCATGAAGGGCACGCCATGAAGATCATCAAGCGCAGCGGCATCGAGGTCGCGTTCGACATCACGAAGATCGAGAACGCCATCCGGGCGGCGAACGGGGATGTCGCGGACAGCGACCGCCTCTCCGAGCGCCAGATCATCTACGCATCGCAGAACGTCGCCGAGGCGTGCGAGAACGCCGGCCACACGGTCTCGGTCGAGGAGATCCAGGACCTCGTGGAGGACGAGCTCATGAAGCTCGACAAGTTCGAGGTGGCGCGCAAGTACATCATCTACCGCTACGTGCAGAGCCTGAAGCGCCAGAAGAACACCACGGACGACAAGATCCTCTCGCTCATCGAGTGCAACAACGAAGAGGTCAAGCAGGAGAACTCCAACAAGAACCCCACGGTGAACTCCGTGCAGCGCGACTACATGGCCGGCGAGGTATCCAAGGACCTCACCCAGCGCGTGCTGCTCCCGGCCGACGTGGTCGAGGCGCACAATGAGGGCATCATCCACTTCCACGACTCGGACTACTTCGCGCAGCACATGCACAACTGCGACCTCGTGAACCTCGAGGACATGCTGCAGAACGGCACCGTCATCTCCGGCACCATGATCGAGCGGCCGCATAGCTTCTCGACGGCCTGCAACATCGCCACGCAGATCATCGCGCAGGTCGCGAGCTGCCAGTACGGCGGCCAGTCCATCTCGCTCACGCACCTCGCGCCGTTCGTCGAGGTGAGCCGCCAGAAGATCCGCCGCCAGGTGGAGCGCGAGCTCGCCGAGCTCGGCCTCGAGGCGCAGGGCGACAAGATCTCCGAGGTGGTGGAGGACCGCCTGCGCGACGAGATCCGCCGCGGCGTGCAGACCATCCAGTACCAGGTCGTGACCCTCATGACCACGAACGGCCAGGCGCCCTTCGTGACCGTGTTCATGTACCTGGGCGAGGCGCGCTCCGAGGCCGAGAAGCACGACCTGGCGCTCATTATCGAGGAGACGCTCCGCCAGCGCTACGAGGGCGTGAAGAACGAGCAGGGCGTGTGGATCACCCCGGCGTTCCCCAAGCTCATCTACGTGCTCGACGAGGACAACGTCTACGAGGGGAGCCCGTACTTCTACCTCACGCAGCTCGCGGCCAAGTGCACTGCCAAGCGCATGGTGCCCGACTACATCTCCGCCAAGAAGATGCGCGAGCTCAAGCTCTCGAAGGGCGAGAAGCCGGGCGAGGGCGACGTCTACACCTGCATGGGCTGCCGCAGCTTCCTCACGCCGGACCGCTCGGGCAACGGCTTCGACAACGTTGCGCGCGCCAAGAACTACGAGCCGGGCAAGCCGAAGTACTACGGCCGCTTCAACCAGGGCGTCGTGACCATCAACCTCGTGGACGTGGCCTGCTCCTCCGGCCGTGACGAGCAGCGCTTCTGGGAGATCTTCGACGAGCGCCTGGAGCTCTGCCACAAGGCGCTGCGCTGCCGCCACGAGCGCCTGAAGGGCACGATCTCCGACGCTGCGCCGATCCTGTGGCAGTACGGCGCGCTCGCCCGCCTCGACAAGGGTGAGACCATCGACAAGCTGCTCTACGGCGGGTACTCCACCATCAGCCTGGGCTACGCCGGCCTGTATGAGTGCGTGAAGTACATGAAGGGCGTGAGCCACACCGACGAGCGCGGCAAGGACTTCGCGATCGCCGTCATGCAGCGCATGAACGACAAGTGCGCCGAGTGGAAGGCCGCCGAGGACATCGACTACTCGCTCTACGGCACGCCGCTCGAGTCGACCACCTACAAGTTTGCGAAGTGCCTGCAGCGCCGCTTCGGCATCATCCCGGGCGTGACGGACAAGGGCTACATCACGAACAGCTACCACGTGCACGTGAGCGAGGAGATCGACGCCTTCGACAAGCTGCAGTTCGAGAGCGAGTTCCAGGCGCTCTCGCCGGGCGGCGCGATCTCCTACGTCGAGGTGCCCAACATGCAGGACAACCTCAAGGCGGTCATCCGCGTGATGCAGTACATCTACGAGAACATCATGTACGCCGAGCTCAACACCAAGAGCGATTACTGCCAGGTGTGCGGCTACGACGGCGAGATCCGCATCGTGGAGGACGACGGCAAGCTCGTGTGGGAGTGCCCCAACTGCGGCAACCGCGACCAGGAGAAGATGAACGTCGCGCGCCGTACCTGCGGCTACATCGGGACGCAGTTCTGGAACCAGGGCCGCACCGAGGAGATCCGCGACCGCGTGCTGCATCTGTAGGGGAGCGGCTTTTGGGTGGAACCCCCGAATGCATCAGCTCGTGCTCGGTTAGCGCTTCGTGTGCCGCGCATGAGCCGATGTGTCCGGGGGTTTGCCATAGCCATGCCCCTATGAGTTGGGTGGACGAGCGATACGACGAGTGTGTTATCGTGCGCAATGTGATGCCTTATCGGGTACGATATTACGTATCGGATTGCGTTCAAAGGAGCAACCATGGCGACTGTGATCTATTCGTCTGCGGCGCTCAAGACACGGCAGCGCGAGGTGAAGGATGCTGCGCGCGAGCAAGTCGTTCACATCACCGAAAACGGAAACGCGGCGTTCGTGCTCATGAGCGAGGAGCTCTACGATCGGAATCTCGAGCTGGCGGCCGAGCATGCCGTCGCCGAGGCGCGGGTGGCCATGGTGCTTGAGCGCGGCCGCGCGGATAGGGTTGCCGGCCGCTATGTCGAGGGCACGGAGGACGCGCTCGCGGAGATCGAACGCCGGGCGGCGCAGCGTGGCTAGGATGAACTATACCGAGGGCTTCCTCGACGATGCAGCGGCCATCTGGTCGGAGCGGGTGAAAAGGAGCCTCGTGCAGGCGCTCGCCGCGCTTGAATCGTTTCCCGAGATCGGCTCCACCGATGTTGCCGATTCCATCCGCGAGCGCTACGGCTCTGAGGTTCGCAAGATGACGGTTGGTTCGTTCATCCTCGTGTACGAGTACGATCGCACAGCGGACGAGGTGTGGGTCTACGGCCTCGTTCCCATGAGGCGCGCCCGCTGAGCGCGTAGTGTTCTGAAAGCAGCCGATGCCATCGGCGTGAGGGGAGTCCGATGAACTACGCAGAGATCAAGTACTTCGATATCGCCAACGGCGAGGGCGTGCGGACGTCGCTCTTCGTGAGCGGGTGCCGGCGCGGGTGCCCGGGGTGCTTCAACTCGGGCGCCTGGAGCTTCGCGGCGGGGGAGCCCTTCACGCGCGCGGTCGAGGACAAGATCATCGCGAGCCTCGACCACCCCTTCTGCGACGGTCTCACCGTGCTCGGCGGCGAGCCCATGGAACCCGAGAACCAGCGGGGGCTCGTGGAGTTCCTCGAGCGCGTGCGCGAGCGCTTCCCGCGCGGCGCGCGGCCGGACGGCTCGCCTGCCAAGACCATCTGGTGCTTCACGGGGGACACGCTCGACGAGCTCATGCCGGGCGCGCGCCATCGCACCGAGGTGACCGGGCGCATGCTCGACTGCATCGACATCCTTGTGGACGGCCCCTGGGTGCAGGAGCTCCACGACATCTCCCTGCGGTTCCGCGGCTCCTCGAACCAGCGCCTCATCGACCTGAACGCGACGCGTGCCGCGGCTGTCGAGCTGGGCTGCCCGCTCTCGGACGCCGTCCGCCTCTGGGAGGACGAGCGCGTCTACGCCACGCACAGCATGTAAAAATACCCCTGGGGTTATTTGACATAGCGTTTGCCCATGCCGTTCGCGGAGAAATCCGACCGTTTACCCTGCTTAATCAATTTAGGATAACAATATAACAATATCCTGAATATGTCGTTCCGACGGTAGGGGAATTGGCCAGCCCGAGCTCCGTCGGACAGGTTGTCGGATAGAGGGGTGAGAAACCATGATCACACTGTGGCAAGCTGTGCTGATCGCGCTCGTGGCCGTCCTGACCGAGCTCGACGGCAACATCTTCGGTGAGAACAAGATGCGCGAGCCCATCGTCACGGGCTTCCTCGTCGGCCTCATTTTGGGCGACGTCACCAAGGGTCTTGTGCTCGGTGCGCAGATGCAGCTCATGTGGATGGGTGCGACTGCCATCGGTCCCACCGCTGGCTTGGACATCGGCACCGGCGGTACCGTTGGCGCCGCGGTTGCCATCGCTACGGGTACCGGCTTGGAGAGCGCCATCATGTTCGGCGTCCCCGTGTCGGTCATCATGCAGTTCGTGAACACGCTGCTCATGGCTGCGTACTCCGGCGTGATGCTCGAGGCTGACAAGGCGATCGAGCAGCTCAAGATCACCAAGCTCACCGCATTGCACTGGATGTGCGTACTGCTCTCGGCCATCAAGACCTTCGTGCTCATCTTCATGTTGATGTACCTCGGCGGCGATCTTATCGATGCCATCGTGGGCGGTTTGCCCGATTGGGTCAGCTCCGGCCTGAACGGTATTGCCGCGCTGCTGCCGTGCCTGGGCTTCGCCCTGCTCATGAGCATCATCATGGACGGTTCGATGTGGCCGTACTTCATCCTGGGCTTCGTTCCCGCCGCCTTCGTGGGCTTTGATCTCAACATGGTCGGCATGGCTGCCGTCGCAGTTGCCATCGCGCTGATCATCTGGCAGATCAGGTCCGAGCAGCAGGTCGTTGCGGCGCAGACGGTCGCCGTGGCAGACGATGACGAATGGGAGGACTAGCATCATGGCTGAAACGACTCAAGCCGCTTCCCAGATCACGAAGCGTGATTTCCGCAGCGCATTCTGGCGCAGCTTCACCCTCATGGGTTCGTTCAACTACGAGCGTATGCAGAGCTTGGGCTTCCTGTACAGCATCATGAAGCCGCTCAAGCGCATCTACGGAGATGACGAGGAGGGCTTGCGGGCCGCGCTCAAGCGCCATATCGCAGCGTTCAACATGACCTGTGCCCCCTCGACCTTCGTCATGGGCATTTCCATTGCCATGGAAGAGAGCTTCAAGCGCGACAAGGAGCTCGATCCGAGCACGGTGAACTCCATCAAGGTTTCGCTCATGGGCCCGCTCTCCGGTATCGGCGACACCTTCTTCTGGGGCATCTTCCGCGTTCTTGCGTGCTCGCTCGGCGTCGCGTTCGCCCAGCAGGGCAATCCCATCGCCCCGTTCATCCTCTTGCTCGTGTTCAACATCCCCAACGTGCTCGTTCGCTGGTTCGGTCTCAAGCTCGGCTACACGCAGGGAAGCGCCTTCCTGGAAAAGCTTGAGAAGAACGGTCAGATGAAGCTCGTCACGTACTGCGCGGGCATCATCGGCGCGGTCTCCATCGGCACCATGATCGCGATGTGGGTGTCCATCTCCTGCCCGCTCACCTTCACCATCGGCGAGATGACCATCACCATTCAGGAGTACCTGGACCAGATCATCCCCAAGTTCCTGCCGCTCGTGTGCACGCTTGCCGTCTATGGCTGCCTCAAGAAGGGCATGAAGACCACGGCCATCATCGCGGGCATCTGCGTCATCGGCTTCGTGCTGGGTGTCACGGGCCTCGTGGCGATGTAGGGAGTTGATCGCATGGCTATCGTAGACGCGCGCATCGACGACCGCCTCGTGCACGGCCAGGTGTGCAGTTTCTGGATTCCCAAGTACGATGTCGATCGCATCGTGGTGGTGGACGACGCCATTGCCAAAGACGACCTGCGCAAATCGATGCTGCGCATGGCGTGCCCCGAGCGCTGCAAGCTCTCGGTGTTCGATACGGCAAAGGCGGCGGATAAGTTCTCACGCCACATCGATCATGGCATCAAGGTCATGATCCTATGCAACAGTCCGGTGCCCATCCTACAGATGGCGCGCGCCGGTTTCACGGTCGATCACGTGACGTTGGGTAACATCTCGAGCCGCGAGGGCTCCAAGCAGATCGCGCGAACGGCGTACGCCACGCCCGCTGACCTCGAGGCCTTCCATGAGCTCGCTGAGCTCGGCGTGGAGATCTTCGACCAGCTCGTGCCGAGCGATCCGCGCGAGAACATCACGAAGCAGTTCCTGTAACCCCGCTCCCGGCGCGCCGTCTCCCCTGTGCGCGCCGGGAGGGTCTGGGTATCGATTCGATTGGAGAGTGGACAATGGAGCAAACGGTGCTCGGCAACATCATGAGCCAGGCCGAGGTGCTTCCGCAGGTATTCGCGAACCGAGCGGTGTTCGTTGAGCCCTTCGCCCGCGAGATCAGCGAGCACGGCATCGAGAAGATCATCTTCTTCGGTTCCGGTACATCCTATAACGTGTCGCAGATCGCGGCGTACTACATGAAGCACATTGCCGGCATCACGGCGGAGGCCCAGTATCCCACCGTGTTCAAGCACTACGAGCGCCCGGATTGGACGGGGTCGATCCCGAATGAGAAGATTCTCTTCGTGGGCATCAGCCAGTCCGGAACGTCGGTCTCTACGTGCGAGGTCATGGAGTACGGCAAGCAGATCGGTTGTCGTACGCTTGCGATCACGGGTGATCTTGAGAGCCGGATCACGCAGTTCTGCGACGTGGTGACGCATCTGCTCGTGGGGCCCGAGCTCACGCCGCCCGAGACGAAGGGATACACGGTGTCGGTGCTGAGCGTCTACCTATGGGCGCTCGAGGTGGCGCGCGACCGTGGCGAGCTCGATGCTGCCGATTACGATGCGGCGCTGGCCGAAGTCGAGGCGCTTGTGAATGATTTCGACCAGGTGCTCGCCGAGGGCAAGGCGTGGTACGAGCGGAACAAGGGCTCCATCCTGCAGAGCGACCGCCTGTTCATCTTGGGATACGGCATCGATTACGGCTCGATGCTCGAAGCCATGCTCAAGGTGGGCGAGATGCTGCGCATTCCCACGATCGGGTACGAGCTCGAGGAGTTCTCGCATGGTCCCACGATGGGCCTGCGCCCCAACCAGACGGTGTTCATGATCGGCTCCGACGAGGCTGAGTACGAGCGCATGCTCGTGTTCCGCGATGCCTATAAGAAGTACACCCCGCGCGTGCACGTGGTGAGCATGTGCGATGTGCCCGATGCCGACGAGCGCGACCTGGTGTTCTCGCACCGCGTTGGCAAGTACGCCGCCCCGCTCGCCTATACGGTGCCGTTCCAGTTCATCGCGGCGCAGGGCGCGAAGGACATCTTCATCGATACGGGCGTGAACCCGTTCCAGGAGCCGCTCGCGCATTACGACGACGAGGAGTAGGGCGCAAGCGCCGGTCAACGGCAGGATTATCATCGCCTGACACGGCGAGTGGCCGTTTTGGCTGCTCGCCGTGTCGTTTTACGCGCCAGGCGCTTGGCCGGGCTTCGTTCGGTGCGCTCGCTCGTCAAATTCCGCCTCACGGCAAGGGTGCGACCTCGTCGTTTTTACGCGAACGTCAAGGCTGCTGCTATCATATCGATAACTACATATCAAGTCTCTTTTCGCGCGAGCACATCTCGCGCCGCGAACGGAACCCTATGGATATCGGATACATACAGATTGATCGTCGCTCGCCTTTGCCCCTCTACAAGCAGCTTGAGGATTCGATCGTGCGGGCAATCGGCGATGGAACGCTCAAGGCCGGGGACAAGCTTCCTACAGAGGATGAGCTCGCGGAGTCGCTCGGGCTTTCGCGCCCGGTGGTGCGGCAGGCCTACGGCGCGCTTGTGGGGGCGAAGCTTGTTATCCGCGAGCGCGGTAGGGGGAGCTTCGTCCAGCCCATGCGCAGCGGTCCTCTGAGCAACACGTTGCTCGGTTTTTCCCAGGAGACGCTCTTAAGCGGGCATATTCCCGCGACTCGCGTGCTGGCGCTCAGGGAAGGCGAGCTTCCCGAGCGGTTGGCCCGTGAGGTTGAGGATCCGTTTCATAGTTGGTTTTACCTGGAGCGCGTGCGTTTCACCGATGGGGTGCCCTCCCAGCATTTGAAGACATGGGTGCCGCGCGACCGCTTCCCGGATATCGAATCGTATGACTTCGAGGTTAGTTCGTTGTATTCGACCCTGTTCGAGCTGTATGGCGTACGTCCCGATCTCGCCCGGCGGACGGTGCGCGCGACGGGCGCCGATGCGACGACGGCGCAGATCCTCAACGTGCCGGAGGGCACGCCCATCGCGCAGATGGATAACATCGTCTACGACGAGGATGGCGTGCTCATGGAGGTCGGGCTCGAGGACTACCTGGGAGATTCGTGCAGCTTCAGCTTCGAGGTGCGTAACGACTGAGCATGTAAAAATACCCCTGGGGTAATTTTACGGGGGAGGGGAGTGTATGGAGGAGATGCCGCGCGTCGACGCCATCTGGGAAAGCGCGGTCTTTCAGCGTGAATGCCAGCGCTTGGTAGTGCTCGAGGAGGACCGCGTGTTCTGCCGTCATGGGCTGCCGCACCTGCTCGACACGGCGCGCATCATGTGGGCGCTCAATCTGGAGCGCGCCCGCGGCATCGACCGCGAGGTGGTGTACGCCGCGGCGCTCCTGCACGACGTGGGCAAGGCGACGCAGTACGCATCCGGCGAGCCGCACGAGGTGGCGGGTGAGCGCCTGGCGCGGGAGATCCTCGAGGAGCTGCCGGCCGCCTGTGCGTTCTCGCCTGAGGAGGTCGACGCCATCTGCGCGGCGATCCGCGCCCACCGGCGCTTCGACCCCGACGCCGCGCCCCTCTCCCAGCTGCTCTACCAGGCGGATAAGGCGTCGCGCGCGTGCTTCGCCTGCCCCGCGGACGTACGCGTCGCCTGCTCGTGGAGCGACGCGAAGAAGAACCTCAGCATTCGCGTCTAAGCGGGGCGCCCTTGCCCGCCTCCCCGCTCGCGGCCGTGCCTAGAGCGTCGCCGAGCCCATGAGCGAGCCGTTGTAGTAGATGATGAAGCCGAGGAGCCCCGCCAGTCCGGCGCAGAGGCACACGAGCCCCACGCCCATGCATGCGACCGCCCAGCGCTTGAAGGGGCGCGTGCCGACGAACCCCGCCGCGGCGGTCACGCACAGGAAGGCGGCGATGCCGAGGACGACCATGCAGGAGCCCTCGGCGGTCGCGAGGCGCGGCAGGTTGGCGGGGGAGACATTCACGTAGTGGTAGCTGTGGAGCATGCTCACGTCGCCCGTCGTGATCATGTTGACGCCGGGCATGATGCCGAAGAGCGAGACCGCGGCGCCGACGACCGCGCAGACGATGACGCGCCACACCGGGCGCATGGTGGCGAAGGGGCCGGGCGCCGTCTGCCCGGAGAACGTCATGAGCCCGCCGTTGTAGTACACGATCATGATGAGCATCTCGGCGAGGCTCGCCACGAAGAGCACGGTGCCGACGATCGTGCCCGCGATGCCGAGCGCGCCGGGCGCATCGGAGACGAACCCCATGAGCGCGATGCCGACCGCGAGCCCAACGAGCCCCGCGCCTTCTGCGCGCGCGAGCTTGGGCAGCTTATCCGGCGGCGTCGTGGCGTAGTGGTAGCTATGGAGCATGCGGGGGTTGCCCGACACGATCATGGAGATGCCGAGCGCGGCGCAGAGCGCAGCGGGGATGAGTATGACCAGCGAATCCATGATGGCTTCCTTTCCGACTGCGGGCGGCGGCCGAGATCGCGCGACCGCGCCTTGCATCCGAATCGTCATGCGGGATTGTAGACCCGCGCGGCGGCGCGTCAAGGGGATATGTTCCGCAGCCAGGCGGGCATCTTGGGTATAGAAACAGCTAGCACAAAAAACATCCGCCTCCCCGCGGCGCCGCCTCTGGCGTCGGCTTGGCGAGGCGAGCTACTGGAAGGAGCGAACGCATGGAGCCGACGAAAGCCATCCCCGAAGATACGTCGCAGGGCGAGGAGACGACCCTCGCGCACCGCAAGAAGGCGGGGCTGCCCATGAGCCGCCGCGAGCTCGCGACCATAACCCCGGGCGAGCTCGCGCTGGCCGACAAGATCGTGATCGAGGGGCTCGAGGTGTTCGCGAACCACGGGGTGTTCCCCGAGGAGCGCGAGCTGGGGCAGAAGTTCGTGGTCTCGGCCGTGCTCTACACCTCGCTCGCCGCGGCAGGCTCGTCCGACGACCTCGAGGCATCGATCGACTACGGGGACGTGTGCCGCACGATCGACGCGTTCCTGCGCGAGCATACGTACAAGCTGATCGAGGCGGCTGCCGAGGCGCTCGCCGCTGAACTGCTCGACCGGTACCCCGCGCTCTGGGGCGTGAAGGTGGGCATCAAGAAGCCGTGGGCACCGATTGGCCTGCCGCTCTCGAGCGCGGGCGTGGAGATCGTGCGGCTACGGTAGGGTGCCCGGCAGGGCCGGTCGGCGGAGACGCGCGGCGAGCGCGCGGTTTTCGGGGCAGAAGCGGTCGAGCAGGGCGTGGAAGCGCGCGTTGTGGCTCGGTTCCAGCAGGTGGCAGAGCTCGTGCGCCACGACGAACTCGAGGCACGCGGGCGGGTACGCCGCGAGCCGCGCGTTGATGCGGATGGCGCGCGTGCCCGGCGTGCAGGAGCCCCAGCGCGTCTTCATGCTGCGCACCTGCCAGCGGGCGGCGTGGACGCCCATGCGCCCCTCGAGGGATGCGACGACGGCGGGCAGGGCGCGCTCGACCTCGCGGCGATGGCGGTCGGCAAGGAGCCGGTCGAAGACCGCGCGATCGGGCGCGGGCGTCTCGCCGGCGGCTTCCTGAGCGGTTGCGCGCGGGGTGCAGCCGAAGAGCTCCGCCGTGGGCACGGCCGCGCCCCACAGGGGAAACGTTTCAGGCACCGAGGAGGAGGCGTCCTCGGCGCGTTCGCGCGCGGCGCGCTGCCGCTCGACATGCTCCGCTATCCAGTGCGCGCGGCCGTCGAGGAACTCCTGGATGCGCGCATCCGAGACCCTGGGCGGCACGCTCGCCACCACGCTCCCGTCGCCCCGAACCCGCAGGTTGAGGTTCTTCACGCGCTTGCGCGTCACGAGCACGGTGTATGCGGCGGCCCCGGCCTGCACGGTGAACCGCCGGGCGGTCTGGGGCTGTGCCTGCGTGCGTCTCACCATGCTCCTTCCCGCGTGCTGCATGCGCCCGCGCTCCACTTCGGACATCCCATTGTAAAAGCGGCGGCCCGGTTGTGGTGTGGCGGCGCCGTGGAGACGGCCGCGCGCACGCAACCGCATCGAGTTTTCCGGGAGCCTTCCCGACGGAGGCTCCCGGCGCGCGTTTTCGGGTATAGTGCCTTCACATCCGCGCCACAGGGGTGCGGCATTCGACGAGAAATGAGGACCCGATGTCCAACACCGGAAAGACCCTGCGCGTGCACTACCGCGGGACGCTCGATGACGGCACCCAGTTCGACAGCTCCTACGATCGCGGCGAGACGCTCGAGTTCGTGTGCGGGGCGCACCAGATGATCCCGGGCTTCGATGCCGCGGTCGTCGACATGGAGGTGGGCGAGAAGAAGACCGTCCACATCCCCGCCGCGGAGGCGTACGGCGAGCGCCGCGACGACCTCGTGCTGGAGTTCCCGGCCGCCCAGGTCCCGAACATCGAGCAGATCAGTGTGGGCGACAAGCTCTTCCTCACCACCCCTGCCGGCCAGCCGGTGCCGGTGACGGTCGTCGAGGTCACGCCCGAGGGCGTCAAGCTCGACGCGAACCACGAGCTGGCGGGCAAGGACCTCAACTTCGACATCGAGCTCGTCGAGGTCGTGGAGTAGGGCGGAAGCACCCCGATATCGGAAGGAGCGGGCGGTTCGGCGCGGGAGCGTCGGCCGCCCGTTACCGTGCCTTGGCCTCGTCCTCGCGCGCCTGGCAGGCGGGGCAGACGCCCTCGAAGAACGCATAGTGCGTGACGTGCGAGAAGCCCGTCTCCCGCATGGCGGCGCCATCGGCCGCACCGTCGTAGGGGAGCTCCACGTCGCGGACGGTGCCGCATGAGGTGCAGATGAGGTGCGCGTGCCGGTCGCAGCGATCGTCGAAGCGGCTGCCGCCCGGCGTCTTGAGCATGCGGATGGAGCCGTCCTCGGCGAGCAGCGCGAGGTTGCGGTAGACGGTTCCCCGGCTGATGCGCTCGTCGTGGCGTCGCGCCTCGGTGAAGACCTCGTCGGCCGTGGGGTGGTCGTGCAGCGCCCGCACCGCATCGAGCACGAGCTTGCGCTGCCTCGTGTTGCGTCTCTGCATCGCCGGCACCTCCTCGCCTCAGTTGCCCGCTCGGTCGCGGCGCTCGGTCCTACCGCGTCGCGCCAATTTACCAGTTTCTTGATAGCATTTTATCCTGCACGTCAGGGGCGCATCGTATCAGGCGCGCTGTTCATCAAACCTCAATACCGCACGCGGAAGCCGTCCGCCGCGCCGTCGACGGGCAGCTCGCGCGCCTCCTCGAGCCACATGCGGCAGCGCATGCGGTCGTACGTCTGGTGCATGGCGTCCAGGTGCTTGATGAGCTGCGCCGCCGTGCCCTGCACGTCCATGGCGACCGAGCCGTCGCGCAGGTTCCGCACCCACCCGGTGATCCCGAGCTTGTCGGCGGATTCCTGACAGGTCCAGCGGAAGCCCACGCCCTGCACCCTGCCGGTGAAGAGCAGGTGGTAGCGGAGGGCGCCCGTGGAGCCCTCGTCCGCGAGCCGGTCCTGGAGCGCGCCGATGAGCTCGCGCTCGAGCGGGCTTCTGAGCTCGGCGGGAGGGGTGTCGTCCTGCTTGCGGAACATGTCGAAGATGTTCATCGCGCCTCCTCGGAACGCGGATGGGATGGGGTGGGCGCGGGTCTGCGGCGTCTGAGAGGGGCGGCCGCGCGCCCGGAGCGGGCGTCGCCCTGCGGCGTCACGCCTCGTCGGCGGGGAAGCGGACGCCCATCTGCCGCCGCGCCTCGTCCATGAGCGCGAGCGAGGCGAGCGTGACGTCCCGGAAATGGCGCACGCAGCCGAGCGCGCCGGCGGGCGCGTCGAGCGCGGGGGTGCCCGAGCGGGTCGCGTTGACGGCCGTCACGAAGTCGGCGAGCTCGAACACCATGGAGTTCTCAACGGGTTCGAGGTCGCGCTCCTCGATGTGCGGGGCGCCCGCCGTCCGGGCCTGCTTGGCGGAGGAGCGCTGCACCGTCCCCCGGTAGCGGATGCGCAGCCACGCGGGCTCCGAGGTACCGGCGAAGGTGAGCGTGGCGTTCTCGCCCTCGACCTGCGAGGGGAGCTCGTCGTTCGAGATCTTCGACCAGTGCAGGCTCGCGACGTGGTCGGCGTAGCGCGCCACGATCGTGCCCGCGCCGTCGAGCGCGCCGTTGGTGAGCCCGCGCGTCCCCTCGTCCAGGAGCACGGGGACGGCGGTGATGGATTCGGGCGCGCCGAAGAACTCGATGAGGGGCTCGACGGTGTAGACGCCCATGTCCATGAGGGCGCCGGACGCCATCGCGCAGTCGAAGATGTTCGTGTGCCGGCCCGCCTTGAGCTCGTCGTAGCGTGAGGAGTAGCTGCCGAGGTGCAGGCTCGCGCGCCGCACGCGCCCGACCTCGGCCACGGCATCGCGGCAGGCGACGAACGCGGGGTCGTGCAGCGGGCGCATGGCCTCGAGCGCGACGACCCCGGCGCGCTCGGCGGCGTCGAAGACGGCGCGCGCCTCGCGCTCGTTCGACGCGAAGGATTTCTCCACGAGCACGTGCTTGCCGCCCGCGATGCACGCGAGCGCCTGGGGCGCATGCAGGGCGTTCGGGCTACCGATGTAGACGGCGTCGACCGCGTCGCTCGCCGCGAGGGCCTCGAGCTCGGTGAAGGGGAGCGTGCCTGCGCGCTCGGCCGTGAACGCGCGGGCGCGCGCGGCGTCGCGTGAGAGCGTGCCCACGAAGACGGCGTCCGGGGAGGCCGCGACCGCTTCGATGAAGTCGCTCGTGATGGGGCTCGTGCCGATGGTTGCGATGCGCAGCATAGATGAACTCCCCTCGATAGGGCCTCGCCCGGCGCGGTCAGTCCGCGTCGCCCTCGGTGAAGCCGGTGTCCTCCATCAGTCTACCCGAATCGGCCGCGGTGGTCGCGAGCTCGTCGCAGCGGTTGTTGAGCGCGTTATCGGCGTGCCCGCGCACCCAGGTGAAGGAGACCTCGTGCGGCTCCATGGCGGCGAGCAGCCGCTGCCAGAGGTCGACGTTCTTCACGGGCTTCTTCGCCGCCGTCTTCCAGCCCCGGCGCCGCCAGCCGTCGATCCAGTGGTCGTTGAAGGCCTTGACCACGTACTGGGAGTCGGAGTACACCTCGGCCGCGCAGGGGCGGTTGAGCGCCTCGAGCGCCGCGATGACGGCCATGAGCTCCATGCGGTTGTTCGTGGTGCGCGCGTACCCTGCGGAGAGCTCGCGGCGGAACTCCTGGCCGCGGGGGTTGGTGTACAGGAGCACGGCGCCGTACCCGCCGTTGCCGGGGTTGCCGCGCGCCGAGCCGTCGGTGTAGATGGTGACCTTCACGGTGCTCCTCTCCATCGCCATCGCACCCCATTGTACGGCTTCGCGCGGCGGGCGCACCCTTGTCCGAGCGCTTACACGAGCTTTGCGGGCGACTCACGCGCGCGCCGTATGCTTGGCATGCAGGACGTGCGCGATGCGAGGCAGGTGGTTATATGGGTGAGATGGCGATAACGGCCGCGATGGTCGTGGGGGCCGTGGTCGCGCTCCTCGCATCCGAGGCGGTGCGCGAGCCCGAGCGCCGATGCGAGGCGCTCGACGAGGCCGTCGAGTAGGTTTTGAGGGGCAGGGCCTGGCTGTGTTCGCTCCGCTCGCCCGGCCGAAAACCCAAAGTGAGCGAAACGAGCGTTTTATGAGGGGGTAGCCGAGTAGCCGGCAAACGGGCAACCCGGCTACCTGCGCTTTTGTTGGCGCGTGACCTCGTGCTACTTTAGGGGGTGCTTATAAACCGTTCGTTTCGTTCACTTTGGGTTCCGAGCGCCCATTGCAGCCCCGTGTTCCCGCGCATTCGCATGGTAGAATCCAGCCAGCTGGTTCCCATCGCGTCGCATCCGGAGGTCGGGCGGCTATGCAGTATCGAATCGATCCGAAAACCGGGGCGCGCATCTCGGCGCTCGGCCTGGGGTGCATGCGCTTCCCGCGCACGCCGCTCGGGACGCCCGACGCCTCCGCGGCCCGTGCCATCATCTCCCGCGCGGTCGAGCTTGGCGTGAACTACCTCGATACCGCCTACCTCTACCCGGGCAACGAGGCCTGCGTGGGCGCCGCGCTCGAGGAGCTCGGCCTGCGCGAGCGGGTGCTCCTCGCCACCAAGCTGCCCCACGCCTCGTGCCGCGCACCGGAGGACTTCGACCGCTTCTTCCAGACGCAGCTCAAGCGCCTGCGCACCGACCGCATCGACTACTACCTGCTGCATAACATCACGGGCTTCGAGCAGTGGGAGCGGCTGCGCGCGCTCGGGATCGAGGCGTGGATCGCGCGGCAGAAGGCCGCGGGGCGCGTGGGCGCGATCGGCTTCTCCTACCACGGCAGCGCGGACGATTTCCCGCGCCTGCTCGACGCGTTCGCGTGGGATTTCTGCCAGATCCAGTACAACTACGCGAACGAGACCTACCAGGCGGGCACGGCGGGGCTGCACGCCGCATCCGAGCGCGGGCTCGCCGTCTTCGTCATGGAGCCGCTGCTCGGCGGGCGCCTCGCCGACAAGCTGCCGGACGCGGCGCGCCGCGTGCTGGACGCTGCGGGGAGCGACCGTTTCGCGACCCCTGCCGCCTGGGGGCTTTCCTGGGTGTGGAACCACCCGGGGGTGACGATGCTGCTCTCGGGCATGGCGTCGCCCGCGATGGTGGAGGAGAACGCCGCGGTCGCCGAGGGCGCGCTCCCTGGCTCGATGACGCCCGCGGAGCTCGACGCCATCGCGCACGTGCTCGCGGTCTTCGAGCGCTCGAACCGCGTGCCCTGCACGGGCTGCAACTACTGCATGCCCTGTCCCAAGGGCGTGAACATCCCAGGGTGCTTCGCGGCGTACAACGCCTCGTACGCGCACGGCTGGTTTACGGGGATCTCGCAGTACATGACGGCGTCGGCCATCCGCACGGGGTCGCCCAAGCTTGCCTCGGCGTGCGTCTCGTGCGGGGCGTGCGCGCGGAAGTGCCCGCAGCACATCGACATCCCCGCGCGCCTCGTCGATGCGCGCCGCCGCCTCACGCCCGGCCCCATCGGGGCGGTGCTCGACGCGCTGGCGCGGAGGTAGGCCATGCTGCACATCGGATGCCATCTCTCGATCGCGAAGGGCTACGCGGCGATGGGCGCAACGGCGTGCTCCATCGGTGCCGATACCTTCGCCTTCTTCACGCGCAACCCGCGGGGCGGGTCGGTGCGCGCCATCGACGAGGCGGACGTCGCGCGCCTGCGCGCCCTGCTCGACGAGCGCGCCTTCGCCCCGCTCGTGGCGCACGCGTCCTACACGTACAACCCCTGCTCGGCCAAGGAGCGGGCGCGGGAGTTCGCGCGCGAGGCCATGCGCGAGGACCTCGAGCGCATGGAGCTTTTGCCGGGGATGTTCTACAACTTCCACCCCGGCGCGCACGTGGGGCAGGGCGCGGAGCGCGGCATCGAGCTCATCGCGGAGACGCTCTGCACGGTGATGTTCGAAGGCCAGCGCACGCGCGTTCTGCTCGAGACCATGGCGGGGAAGGGCACGGAGGTGGGCGGCCGCTTCGAGGAGCTCCGCGCGATCATCGACGCCGTGGGCGCGGCGCGGCCGGAGTTCGCGGGGCTACTGGGCGTGTGCCTCGACACCTGCCACGTGCACGACGCGGGCTACGACATCGTGCACGACCTCGACGGGGTGCTCGACGAGTTCGACCGCGTCGTGGGGCTCGAGAGGCTGCACGCCGTCCACCTCAACGACTCGAAGAACCCCTGCGGCGCGCGCAAGGACCGGCACGCGCGCATCGGGGAGGGGTACCTGGGCTCTGCGGAGCTGGGCGGCGGGCTCGCGGTCTTCGAGCGCATCGTGCGCCATCCCGCCCTGCGCGACCTGCCGTTCATCTTGGAGACGCCGAACGAGCTTCCGGGGTACGCGGCCGAGATCTCGCTGCTGCGCGGGCTCGCCGGCTGAGGGCGGTCGCTTTACGGGAGCAGCCCCGCGCGCCGCTTCGCCGCAAGGATGCGCCGCGCGCTCTCGTCCACGCGCTCCCCGCCGAGCGACCCGGCACGTACGGCGTCGAGAACGCCCTGGTAGGCGAGGTGCAGGTCGGATGGCATGAGCAGGAGGTCGCCGCCCGCCGCGAAGAAGCGCGCCGCCGCCTCGCCCGGTGCGAAGCGCTCGGTGATGGCGCCCATGTCGAACGCGTCCGACACGATGACGCCCTCGAACCCCAGCTCGCCGCGGAGCACGTTGCCCATCATCGTCGGTGAGAGCGAGGCGGGCAGGCCGTCGCCCGCGAAGTTCGGGGTCTCGATGTGGCCCACCATCACGAGCGGGCAGCCCGCCTCGATCGCCGCGCGGAACGGCGCGAGCTCGCACGCCTCGATCTCTGCGCGGGTGCGCTCGGCGTAGACGGCGCCGATGTGGGAGTCGCCCGCCGTGTCGCCGTGCCCGGGGAAATGCTTCGCGCACGGCAGGGTCCCGGCGTCGAGCATGGCCGCGACCTCCGCGGCGACCATCTCGGCCACGATGTCCGGGTCGCTTCCGAACGAGCGCGCGCCGATGGCGGTGTTATCGGGGTTCGTGAGCACGTCGGCGTCGGGCGCGAAGTCGAGGTTAAAGCCGATCTCGCGCAGGTAGGTCCCGATCGCGCGGCCGACCTCGGCCGCCCGCGCGGCGTCCCCCGTCGCGCCGATCTCGGCCATGTTGGGGAAGCGCTCGACGTCGAAGAGGCCGGAGTTCGCGACGCGCGCCACGAGCGACCCGCCCTCCTCGTCGACGCCGAGCAGCGGCGGGACGCCCGCGCCGGCGCCCCGCGCGAGCCGGTCCGTGCCATCGAGCAGGGCGCGCACCTGGTCGGCGCCCTGCAGGTTCTTCGAGAAGTAGGCAAGGCCGCCCACGGGAAGCTCCGCGAGCGCGCGCTCGGTGAGCTCGCCCGCGACCGTCGCGGTGGAGACGCCGGTGAGCTGCTCGGGCGTGACCATGAAGAGCTGGGCGACCTTCTGCTCGAGCGTCATCGATGCCAAGAGCGCGTCCACGGCGTCGGCGGGTTCGTCCCGCGCGGGGCCCTGGTCGCCCGCAGCGCCGCTCCCCGCGGATCCCGCCTGCCCGTCGCCGCCCGGCGCGGCCGCATCGCAGGCGGCAAGGCCGGTGAGCGAGCCCGCGGCGCAGCCGAGGGCGGCCAGCGCCGCGCGGCGCGAGACGGATGTGGGTCGCATCGGGTTCACCCCCTCGGCGCGAGGCGGCCGCGCGGTCTAGAGGGCGCTGCGGTAGATGGCGCGCGCGTCCTCGAGCGTGAGGCGCTTGAAGCTGCCGAACACCTCGCCGCGGTTGATCTTGAGGCCGGCGAGCATCTGGTCGATGTCGTCCTCCTTCACGCCGAACTCGCCGAGCGTGCGCGGCATGCCGAGCGACACGAAGAAGTCCTGCAGCTCGTCGATGGTGGCGGTCACGGCGTCGCGCACAGCCTCCTCGGAGTCGTCGATGGGCTCGATGTCGAAGACGCCCTGCGCGAAGGTGAGGAAGCGCTCCGGGTGCTCCTGCCACACGTAGCGCATCCACGCGGGGAAGATCACCGCGAGGCCGGCGCCGTGGGTGATGGCGGTGTCGAGGGCGGAGAGCTCGTGCTCCAGGCCGTGGCAGGTCCAGTCGCCGTCGCGGCCGCCCGGGATGTTCACGCCGCAGCCGGCGAGGCCGTTGTGCGCGAGGGTGCCCGCCCACATGATGTTGGCGCGCGCGTCGTAGTTGCACGGGTCCTCGAAGACGCGCGGTGCTTCGTCCATGACGGCGCGGATGATGCCGCAGGCGATGTTGTCGGTCACGGGCGCGCCGGGCTCGCCTGAGAAGAAGCGCTCCATGATGTGCGCGATCATGTCGGTCACGCCTGCGGCCGTCTGGTACGGCGGCAGCGTGAAGGTGAGCGCGGGGTCCATGATGGCGAGGACGGGGCGGTTGAGGTTCGTGTTGAGGCCGCACTTGAGGTGCTCGGCGTCGTTGCTGATCACGGCCGAATCGGACGCCTCGGAGCCCGAGGCGGGGATGGTGGGCACGGCGACCACGGGGATGCGGCCCTTAGGCGCGGCGCGCTTCGAGAAAAGGTCCCAGACGTCGCCCTCGTACACGGCGCCGAGCGCGATGGCCTTCGCCGCGTCCATGGTCGACCCGCCGCCCACGGGCAGCAGCACGTCGACTGCCTCGGCGCGCGCGATCTCGATGCCCGCGCGCACGGAGGAGACCTCGGGGTTGGGGCGCACGCCGCCGAGCTCGACGTGGGCGACGCCCGCCGCATCGAGCGACGCCTTCACGCGGTCGAGCGTGCCGGTGCGCACGACGGAGCCCCCGCCGTAGACGATGAGCGCGCGGCCGAAGCCCGCAGCGGCGAGCTCCTGGCCGGTGCGGTCGATGGCGTCGCGGCCGAAGACGATCCGGGTGGGGGAGTAGAAGGTGAAGTCGTTCACGTGGGTCTCCTATCTGTGCGCTTCCGCATCGGTTGGTCGGGTGCCGGGCGTTGCGCGGGAGCGCGGGCTTCCGCTGCGGGCGCCGGCACGGCGACCGGGGCGCTCGGGCGCCCCGCACCATCGTATCGCGCCCCGGCGCAAAATGAAACGGCGGCGGCGCCGCGCCGGCGAGCGGCGGCGCCTTGGGCTATCATCGACGGCGACACGAGCGCGCGACCCTGAGAGGACGAGGTTTCATGCAGCCTATCAAGTTGATTCTGAGCGACATCGACGGCACCATCATGCCCCGGGGTCGGGACCACGTTTCCGAGCGGACGCGGCTGGCCTTCCACGCCGCCCTCGATGCGGGGATCGTCGCGGGCGTGGCGAGCGGGCGCGCCGTCACCCAGATCCCGCCCTTCTTCTCCGGCGACGCCGCCTGCTGCGCGACCTGCATCACCACGAACGGGCTCGCGATCTACCATGACGGCGAGCGCATCGCCTACGGCATGCCGTCCCGGGCGGCGCTCGAGCGCCTGATGGATGTGCTCGGGGACGTCCCGCGCGCCGGCCTCGTGGCGTTCGAGGGGTCGCAGCCCTACCTGTGCTGCGGCGAGCGCGCGGACATGGCGCCGGTCGTGTACGATTACGCGCAGGTCGCGATCGAGAGCGCGGGTCTGCCCGATTTCGAGATCCAGAAGGCGAACGTCTTCGTGGACGGCGACATGGCCCAGACCGTCGCGCTGTGCGCGCAGCTGAACGACGCCTTCGAGGAGCTCGACTTCGACGTGCCCATGCGCGGCTTTCTGAACATCATGCCCGCGGGGTGGAACAAGGGGTCCGCGGTTCGCAGGCTCTGCGAGCACCTGGGCATCTCCACCGAGGAGGTCGCGGTGTTCGGCGACGCGGGCAACGACCTCGCCATGTTCGAGGTCGTGGGGCATCCCGTCGCCGTGGCGGGCGCGACGCCCGAGGCGGCCGCGGCGGCGCGCTGGCATATCGGCCGGTGCGAGGACGATGCCGTCGCCCAGGCCATCGAGGCGCTCGCCGCCGGGTCGTGGCCGTTTTCCGCGTGATGGCGCTGCCGGGCGGCGCCGGCGTCTCGGCCGGCGGGGGAGCGCCGGCGCGTCGCAAGCCGTCCGCGCCCTGCGGCGCGCTCACGAGACGATTTCGAGTTCCTTGATGTCGTCGAGCGGGATGCGCGTCTGCACGAGCGTGAGCTCGCGCTCGACAAGGTCGATGCGAGCCACGCAGCCGGTGAGCGTCGTGTAGGCGTCCCCGTCGTAGTAGACGGCGCGCACGACCTGCCCGCGTCGGATGCGCGCCACCGTGCGCGAGAGCGCGAGCGCCTCCTCGTCGGTGAGCTCGTGGCGGGGCTCGGGCACGCGCTCCTGCCGCCGGATGAGCTCGTAGTAGCCCCGCAGCGCCGCGAAGGGCATGAACTGCGCGGCGCGGTCGGCGCGCGCGTGCCCGTTCGCGCAGGTCGCGGGCGGCGTCACATCGTTCCCGTCATGCATGGTGGCCTCCCACCTGCTCGTTGCGCTCGCGGCCGGTCGCCTTCTCGGTGAGGCTCGTGCCGCGCAGAAGCGCGTTCTTGCCGAACTTCCCCTTCACGGCGAGCACCGCCTTCTGCAGGTCGCGCTCGCGCTCCTCCGCCTCGACGTCGGTGAAGAGGTCGACGGTCGCGAACTCCTCGGGCATGAGGTTGCCGAGGCCGATCGAGAGCCGCCGCACGCGCCGCGCGCGGTCGACGGTCTCGTCCCAGAGCCCGTCGAAGGCCGCCATGAGCTTGTGGTAGGAATTGGTGCGGAACGGCAGCTTGCGCGAGCCGCCGCCGTGCCCGCCGCCCCGTCCGCGCCCGAGGCGCCGCGTCCCGTGCTCACCGACGAAGACGTCGCCCGCGCGCCCGCCCCCCGTCGTCCCGCTGCCATTCGCCCCCTCGCGCTCCCATTCGTATCCCACCGAGAGCGAGATGTGCCCGCACACCTCGTGCCGGTCCACGAGCTCCAGGGCCGATGCGTCCACCATCTCCTTCAAGATCGTGCGGGCGTCCTCGAACGCGTAGCCCTCCGGCAGCACCTGGCCGTTCACGTACGAGGACGACGCGGGCGCGTACGCCTGGATGTCGGCGATGGTGGTGGGCTCGCGTCCGAAGGCGTGGTCGATGAGGTACTCGGCGTTCACCCCGAACTCGCGGTAGAGGATGGACGCATCGAGCGCGGCGACCCCCATGAGGTCGTGGACGCCGTACTTCTGGAGCCGCGCGGCGATGCCCGGGCCGATGCCCCAGATGTCGGTGATCGGCCGGTGCGGCCAGATGGTGCGGCGGAACGACTCCTCGTCGAGCATGCCGATGCCGTCGTCCGCGTGCTTCGCGTCGATATCGAGGGCGACCTTGGCGAGGAAGAGGTTCGGCCCGATGCCGGCTGTGGCGGAGATGCGCGTGCGGTCGAAGACGGCGGCGCGCAGCCGTTCGGCGAACGCGCGCGCGTCGAGGCCGTAGAGTCTGAGGTAGGGCGTGGCGTCGATGAAGCACTCGTCGATGGAATAGGGGTGGATGTCCTGCGGGCTCACGTACTCGAGGTAGATGCCGTAGATCTGGGCGGAGACCTCCATGTAGTGGCGCATGCGCGGCCGCGCCTTGATGTAGCGGATGCCGGGCGGGATGTCGAACACGCGGCAGCGGTTGCGCACGCCGAGCGCCTTCATGGCGGGCGTCACGGCGAGGCAGATGGTGCTCTCGCCCCGGGCGGGGTCGGCGACCACGAGGTTTGTCGTGAAGGGGTCGAGCCCGCGGTCGGCGCACTCGACGCTCGCGTAGAACGTCTTGAGGTCGATGCATAGGTAGGTGCGCTCGTCGTCCGTCCCCGGCGCGGGGCCCGCGGGTGCGCCCTCGAACGGTGTTCGCCTGTCGTCCATCGAGCCTCCCCGCTTCCGATCCGTTGCCGCGCGGGCGCGTGCCGCGCCGTCCCGTCGCTGTCAAGTATAGCAAATAATACGGACATATGTTCGATAGTTGGGAGAGGGGAGCGCGCCGGCGCGGAGCTGGGGCGCGCGAGCGGGAGCCCTCCGTATGTTGCCGGGCGGTTTCCGGTGCGTGTTCGGCGCGTGTCGAGTGGGTCTCGGGGGCGTTTCGAGTTGTTTTCCCGTTTGATGCGAGCTGTTTTCACCTTGTTTACCTGCGAAAAAGTGAAGCTGGCGGCGTTCGGTGGGCGCATACCATAGCCGAAGCGGCCGGTCGCGCGCCATGCGGGCGCCGGATCGGGCGGGGCGCTGTTCCCGCCGCCGGGCTCAGGCGATGGCCCGTCCACAGGACGGGGCGGGGCCGGTCGGTTGTGCGCGCCGCACGCGCGGCGCCCGGTACAAGGAGGTACGCCATGGGAACGACGAATCGCTTCGAGCAGCAGCCGAACGCGCGCGAGGTCTCGCGCCGCATGTTCTTGAAGGCGATGGGCGCCCTCGTTGCGGTGCCCGTCGCGACGAGTCTCGCGGGGTGCGGGGGCCAGCGGGCGAGCGAGGCGGGGTCTGCCACCGGGAGCGCGGGGGATGCGGCATCCACGCTCACGTTCGCCCAGGCGGCCGAGCCCTCGTCGCTCGACCCGGCGCTCATCTCGGACATCGCCTCAAGCAACGTCACGAATCAGATCTATGAGAACCTCGTGCGCTTCAACGAGGACTGTTCCGAGATCATCCCGTGGCTCGCCGAGGACTACACCATCTCGGATGACGGCCTCATCTACACCTTCACCTTGCACCAGGGTGTGAAGTTCCACGACGGGACCGACTTTAACGCCGAGGCGGTCAAGCGCTCCGTGAGCCGCCAGCTCGAGCCCGACCGCCTCGACTCCATGCCGTACGCCTCGTTCAACTTCGGCTCCGAGGAGACGGGGACTGGCGTGGCGAGCATCGAGTGTCCGGACGACTACACCGTGGTCTTCACCCTGCGCGCCGTGTCGACCCCGTTCATCAAGAACCTCGCGATGCAGCTGAGCTCGCCCATCGTCTCGCCCACGGCGCTCGACACCTACGACAACGACCTCTCGGAGCATCCGGTGGGCACGGGCCCCTACGCGTTCCGTTCCTGGGACCGCAGCCAGAACCTCGTGCTTGAGGCCTTCGACGACTATTGGAACGACGATAACGCGGCGAAGATGGACACGCTCGTGTTCCGCTTCATCGCCGAGACCTCGAGCCGCGTGACGGCGCTCGGCAACGGCGAGGTCGACATCATCGAGGGCGTCGACATGGCTACGGCCGACACGGTCGAGTCTTCGGGCAAGTCGATCCTCACCTCGGAGGGCATGAACATCAACTACATCGCGATGCGCACGGATGTCGGCGCGACGAGCGATGTCGCGGTGCGACGCGCCGTGCGCCAGGCCATCGATACCGAGGCGCTCGTGCAGGCGCTCTACGGCGACTACGCGACGGTGGCGAACTCGTTTATGCCGGTGTGGATGGCACCGTATGACAAGGACATCGAGCAGCTCCCGTACGACCCGGACGCGGCGCGCGCGGCGTTCGCGGAGCGCGGCATCACGGAGCTCACCATGCTCACGTACTCCTCGCAGCGCGACTACAACGCCGCTGGCGGCCGCGAGCTCGCCGAGAGCATCCAGGGGTATCTGGAGGATGCCGGCGTGAGCCTCACCGTCAACTCCTACGATTGGACGACGTTCCTGGCACGCCGCGAGATCGAGGCCTGGGATCTGTGCGCCGCGGGGTGGATTGGCGACAACGGGGACCCGGACAACTTCATGAACCTGTTCTCCGACACCGAGCCGAGCATCAACGTCTCGCGCTTCGCGGACGATGAGTACACCGAGCTCATCCACGAGGGCACCGCGACGCCCGAGGGGCCGGATCGCGATGCCATCTATCAGCGGTGCGAGGAGATCGTCGCCGACCAAGTGCCCGTCATCGTGATCTCGCACGCCCAGAAGCTCATCGGGTACGACCCGTCGGTCAAGGGGCTCATCTGTCCGCAGGTGGGCACGTACGACCTCTGCAAGGTCTCGAAAGGGTAAACGCGGGCTGGCCGGGCTCGTCCGTCGCGCGGCGCTTGAAGGCCGTGCGGTGAGCGACGGGCGGCAGACGATGAGGGGGAGCACATGGCGGTTACATGGAGCGGCCACGAGGGCGTCGAGACGACGGGCGCGCTCGTCGAGGTGGAGGATGCGCCCGATGCGCGCGATGCCGACGTCGCCGCGCTCGGCATGGCGCTGCCGCCGGCGGTGGCGCGCGCCAAGGATGCGGGCTACCTCGCCCAGGCGGCCGCGCTCTGCCGCGACGGCATCGCGGCGGATCCGGCCTCGCCGCTCGTGCCGCGCTTGCGCCTCGAGTGGCACCGGCTCGCGCGCCTGGCGCATGAGTACCGCCTGCCGCTCGGGGACGCGGTGGGCGCCCTGCGCGCCGCCGGCGCCGACGCATCGTTCGACGATGTCTGCGCCCTCGCGGCGCGCGGCCGCATCGATGTGCGCTTCATAGCGGGCACGCCCTGCACGCTCCCGCACTTCATCGACACGCTGCGCATCTATGCGGACGAGGTGCCCGGGCTCGAGCCGGAGCCGGGCGCGGCCGCCGAGCTCGCCGCCTGCCGCGCCGTCCGCGACGAGATGCGCGCCGCGGGCGGCGCCGCCCGGAGCATCACGGTGCGCGCGACGCTCTCGGTCGACCGCGCGGGGGCAGATGACGACGTGCGCATCTGGCTGCCGGTCGCGGCGGAGGCGCCCCAGCTATCGCGTATCGAGGTGCTCGATGCCTCCGCGGGAGGCTTCCTCGCCGCCCCGGACGCGCCGGCGCGCACCATGTCCTGGCGCCGCACGGGGCCGGCGACCTGCTCGGTCACCTATCGTTTTCGCATCGACGCGCCCTACATCGACCTGTGGGGCGGCCGCGGTGCCGCGCCGGTAGCACCGCGCGCCGTGCCGTGCGCGCCGCCCTGCGCGGCGGACCTCGCGGAGGAGGCGCCGCACATCGCGTTCACCCCGCTCGTGCGCGCGGTCGCGGAGCGGGTGCGCGCCGCCGCCTACGATGACACGCCGCTCGAGCTCGCGCGCGCCGCGTACGACTACGTGACCGAGCATATCTCGTACCGCTACCAGCCCTCCTATATCCAGCTCGACGCGATCCCCGATTCCTGCCTCTCGTCCGGCTACGGCGACTGCGGCATGATGGCGCTCACGTTCATCGCGCTCTGCCGCTGCCTGGGGGTTCCCGCGCGCTGGCAGAGCGGCCTCTTCGCCGCGCCGCACGGCATCACGCCCCACGACTGGGCAATGTTCCATACGCCCGAGACGGGCTGGCGCTGGGCGGACTGCTCCTTCGGGGTCTCCGCGCGCCGCGCGGGCGACGAGGAGCTCCGCCGGTTCTACTTCGGCAACCTCGATCCCTGGCGCGCGGTCTTCAACCGGGCGTTTCTCGCCCCGTTCGACCCGGCGGGCACGGGCATGCGCCGCGACCCGTTCGACAACCAGATGGGCGAGGCGACGGTGAGGGGGCGGGGAGCCGATGCCGACCGCATGACCCAGACGGTCGAGCTCATCGCCCTTCAGGAGCTTCCCTGGGACGCGGCCGAGCCGCCCCGCCTCGCGTAGAACGGATCGAATGGGTTGGTTGGGGACGTGTTCCTTTCAACCCATGGGTTGGTTGGGGACGTGTTCCTTTCAACCCATGTCCCGCCCCGTGTAGAAAGGATCGAAGGATATGCTCATCACATCACTGGAGTACCGCGTCTACAGCATCCCCTTGCGCGAGCCGTTCAAGATCGCCCTGCGCGAGATCCGCGAGACGGAGGTCGTCGTCGTGCGGCTCGCCACGGACGCGGGGGTGTACGGATACGGCGAGGCGGCGCCGGAGCCCTGCGTGACGGGCGAGACGCTCGGCACCGTGACCGCGGCGCTCGAGTACCTCGCCCCGCTCCTCGAGGGCGCCGACCCCTTCGCCATCGAGCGGGCGCACCGGCTGATGGACGCGGCGCTCACGGGGAACACGGCGGCGAAGTGCGCCATCGACCTCGCCCTGTACGACCTCATGGGCAAGGCCGCGGGCATGCCCGTGTGGCGGCTCCTGGGCGGCGCGGATCCGCGCGTCCAAAGCGACATGACCGTCGGGATCGCCGACCCCGCGCACATGGCCGCCTCCGCCCGCCGCTACGTGGAGGACGAGGGCTTCCGCATCATCAAGATGAAGGTGGGCATCGACCCCGTATCGGACGAGCGCGCCGTCGCGGCGGTGTCGGAGGCCATCAGCGGCCGCGCGGCGCTGCGCGTCGACGCGAACCAGGGCTATACGCGCGCGACGGCGGCGCGCATGCTCGAGGTGTTCGCCGCGCACGGCGTCGAGGAGGCCGAGCAGCTCGTCTCGGCGGACGACCTCGAGGGGCTCGCGTGGCTGCGCGGCCGCGCGCAGGGCGTGGCCATCATGGCGGACGAGGCGATCCATGCGCCGTCGGACGCGGCGCGCGCCTGCCGGCTGGGCGCGGTGGACAAGATCAACATCAAGCTCATGAAGTGCGGCGGCCTCTTCCCGGCGCTCGCCATCAACGCCTTGGCCGAGGCGAGCGGCGTGGGCTGCATGGTGGGCTGCATGCTCGAGACGCCCATCGCCATCAGCGCCGGGCTCGCGCTCGCCGCCGCCCGTGAGAACATCCGCGACACCGACTGCGACAGCTACCGGTACTACGCGCCCGATGCGGTCGCCATCGCGGGGAGCTTCGCGGAGGAGGGCGATACGGTCGTGCTCTCCGAGGAACCGGGCCTGGGCGTCAACGTCACTTGGTAGCGCCCCGCGATGCGAACGCGGTAGAATGGGAGCATCCGTGCGCGCAGTGCGCGGACACCGGCTGTCACATCGCAAGGAGGCACCATGTCAACGATTCCCGCGCCCATCGACGCCACCCAGACGCCTGCCTGGAAGGCGCTGCAAGAGCATCACGATCGCCTGGTAGAGGAGGGTATCAGCCTCAAGGGCTGGTTCGCCGCGGATCCCGAGCGCGTGGAGAAGCTCACCTTCGAGGCGGGCGACCTGCACATCGACCTCTCGCGCGACCTCATCACCGACGAGACGGTGCGTCTGCTGTGCGACCTCGGCCGCGCCGTGGGCGTCGAGGAGCGCCGCGACGCCATGTTCTCGGGCGCGCACATCAACACCACCGAGGACCGCGCCGTGCTGCATACGGCCCTCCGCCGCCCGAAGGAGCAGGCGGGCACGCTCATCGTCGACGGCCAGGATGTAGTGGCGGACGTGCACGAGGTGCTCGACCGCATGTACGCCTTCGCGGACAAGGTGCGCTCCGGCGCGTGGCGCGGCGTCTCGGGCAAGAAGATCGAGCACGTCGTCTCCGTGGGCATCGGCGGCTCCGACCTCGGCCCCGTCATGGTATACGAGGCGCTCAAGCCCTACGCGGACGCCGGCATCGACTGCCGCTACATCTCGAACATCGATCCGAACGACGCGGCGGAGAAGCTCGCCGGCCTCGACCCCGAGACGACGCTCGTGATCATCGTCTCCAAGACGTTCACCACGCTCGAGACCCTCACCAACGCGCGCGAGGTGCGCACGTGGATGCTCGACGCCCTCGAGCGCGCCGGCGCCATCGACGGCTCCGCCGAGAGCCGTGCCGAGGCCATCCGCAAGCACTTCGTCGCGGTGTCCACGGCCCTCGACCTCGTGGAGGAGTTCGGCATCGACCCGGAGAACGCCTTCGGGTTCTGGAACTGGGTGGGCGGCCGCTACTCGGTCGACTCCGCCGTGGGCCTCTCGCTCATCGTGGCGCTCGGCCCCGAGCGCTTCCAGGAGTTCCTCGGCGGCTTCCGCGCCATCGACGAGTACTTCCAGAAGACCCCGCTCGAGGAGAACGTCGTCGCGCTCATGGGTCTCATGAACGTGTGGTACGTGAACTTCTTCGGCGCGGAAAGCCACGCGGTGCTGCCCTATAACCAGTACCTGCACCGCTTCCCGGCCTACCTCCAGCAGCTCACCATGGAGTCGAACGGCAAGGGCGTGCGCTGGGACGGCACACCGGTCACCTCGGCCACGGGCGAGATCTTCTGGGGCGAGCCCGGCACGAACGGCCAGCACGCGTTCTACCAGCTCATCCACCAGGGTACGCGCATGGTGCCGGCGGACTTCATCGCGTTCGTGAACACCCCGCACCCCGTGCGCGACGGCGAGCAGGACGTCCACGAGCTCTTCCTGGGCAACTTCCTCGCGCAGACGAAGGCGCTCGCCTTCGGCAAGACCGCCGACGAGGTCCGCGCCGAGGGCACGCCCGAGGAGATCGTGCCGGCGCGCGTGTTCACGGGCAACCGCCCCACGACCTCGATCTTCGGCGACACGCTCACGCCGTTCGCCTTGGGCGAGCTCATCGCCCTCTACGAGCACATCACGTTCGTGCAGGGCACGGTGTGGGGCATCGATTCCTACGACCAGTGGGGCGTGGAGCTGGGCAAGCAGCTCGCCAAGCAGATCACCCCGGCCTTCCATGACGACGCCGCCCTCACGGAGCAGGATCCCGCCACGCAGGCGCTCATCCGCTACTACCGCGCGCATCGCCGCTAGGCCTCGATGTCGAAGCATCAAGAGACCGCGTCCGCCCCGACGGAGCCCGAGGGCTTCTTCGGGGCGGACGCCCCCGTCGCCATTGAAGATCGCGCACCGGGACCGCGCCTGCGCGGCGCCGGCGCCCGCTCGCCGCTCTTCTGGAAGCTCATGCTCGCCGCGATGGCGGTCATGTGGGGCTACTCGTTTTTCGTCATGAAGGACGCGCTCAACGCGGTGCCCACGTTCACGCTGCTCGCGTGCCGCTTCCTCGCGTCGGCGCTCATCATGCTCGTGCTCTTCGGCCGGCGCATCGCCCGGCACTTCAACGCGCGGAACATCCTGGTGGGCGTGGCGATGGGCGTCGCGCTCGGCCTCGCCTACGCGCTCCAGACGCTCGGCCTCGTCGAGACGACGGCGGGGAAGAGCGCCTTCCTCACGGGGACGTACTGCATCCTCGTGCCGTTCATCAGCTTCTTCATGTCGCATGAGCCGCTCACGCGCTACAACCTCGGCGCGGCGGTGCTCTGCGTGGCGGGCATCGCACTCGTGGCGCTCGACAGCCTCTCGATGAACCGCGGCGACGTGCTCACGCTCGCCGGCGCGGTGCTCTTCGCGCTCCAGATCGCGCTCGCCGCGCGCTTCGGGCGCGAGCTCGACGTCAACGTCATCACGTTCTGGATGTTTCTGACCGTCGGCGCGATGGACGCCGTGGCGGCCGCCGCGGTGGAGCCGCCGATCACGTCGCTTCCGTGGACGCCTGAGCTCGTGGGCACGATCGCCTTCCTCGCGGTGTTCTGCACCTGCATCGGCATGCTCATGCAGAACCTCGGCCTCGCGCACGTCCCGCCCGCGACGGGCTCGCTTCTGCTTTCGCTCGAGTCCCCGTCGGGCGTGCTCTTCTCCGTGCTGTTTGCGGGCGAGGTGCTCACTGTCCGGCTCGTGGTGGGCTTCGCCCTCATCTTCGCGGCCATCGTGCTCTCAGAGACGCATCTCGCGTTTCTGCGCCCGCTGCTGCTGCGCCCGTCCCGCCGGCGGTAGGGGAGGACGCGCGCCGGGCGTGCCCGGGCGCTCGCGCGCACCCGTGGAGCCGCTCGCCGAGTCGCCCGGTTGCGGCGCGCGGCGCATGCGTATACTAAGACGTAGCATAACAATATATGACGTATTCGAAAGGCGACCGCCATGCCGTCTGAACTCGACCATTCCTCGCAAGAGCCGCTATATCTGCAGGTCATCGAAGACATCCGCCGCGACATCGCCTCGGGGCTGTACCGCGCCGGCGAGAAGATCCCCTCCGAGCTTGAGCTGGGCGATATCTACCGGGTGAGCCGCATCACCGTGCGCAACGCCGTCAAGGTGCTCGAGAAGGAGGGCCTGCTCATCAAGCGGCAGGGCAAGGGGACGTTCGTCGCCGACGGGGGAGACCGCAAGGCGCCGTTCGAGAACGACGACATCGTGCGGAGCTTCACCAAGACCTGCGAGAACAACGGCGTCGTCCCGGGCGCGCGGCTCGTGTCCTGCGAGCGCGTGCTCCTGCCGCTCGACCGCGCCGGCTACTTCGGCGGGGCGGATGGCGGGGCGGCCGTGCGGGTCATGCGCGTGCGCACCGCCGACGGGCTGCCGCTCATGGTGGAAGATAACCTCTTCGACCCCGTCAAATACCGCTTCCTGCTCGAGGAGCCGCTCGACGACTGTTCCATCTTCGAGCTCATCGAGCAGAGGACCGGCCTCGTGCCGCGCAACGGCACGGACTGCGTGCTGAGCATGGAGCGCGCGGACGCCCAGCTCGCTGAGCTGCTCGACGTGGCGGAGAACGAGCCGCTCTTCACGGTGAGCGGCGAGTATTCCGACCAGTACGGCGAGCCCATGTTCATCGGCCTGCAGCATGTGGTGGGCAAGCACTACAGCTTCCGCCTCTGATGTAAAAATACCCCAGGGGTTATTTTACATGCCCCAGAGGTTATGTTACATGTGAGACCGCGCTCCGCGGCCACCCCGTGCATGTCAAAAAACCCCTGGGGTTATTTTACATTGTGTGGGCGGATTGTGATGAAAACATATAACGTTATATAACGTATCTACGTTTACCGTGAAAATCCTACCACTCACCGCTGTCCTATAACGTCATATAACCAATTTGGTATCGTGTGTTCAGCGAAGCACGCCGGAGCACGAGCCACGGGAGAACGGGTCGCGAGCCGGCAGCGACGCACTGCTTTCTGCATGACGACACGAGAAAGGAATGCTCATGGCAGAGACGGAGAAGGTCGAGATCATGAACTTCGACCAGGAGGGCTACCTCGAGGACGGCCGGGCGCTCGTCGAGACCGGCAAGCAGATGGCGGCCATGGCCGACCGCATCGCCGACGAGGGCTACGACGCCATCTTCCTCATGGGCGTCGGCGGCACCTGGGACGAGCTCATGCAGCTCGAGTACCTCATGAACAAGTTCGGCGACCGCGACCTCGAGG